>JAPLVQ010000054.1:1216-2412 GCA_026397035.1 Candidatus Iainarchaeum sp. | reverse complement strand
TTAATTATTTTCCTTCTGATCCTTTTGATGGGGGAAGAATGGCGAAAATAATGCTTTTGCCTTACTTTGGTTTTTTGAATTTCAATAAAAAAGAAACCCAGAAATTCATTGGGAGATTATTCACCTGGCTTTTAGTTGCATCGCTTTTGCTTAATATGATTCCTTATTTTACAATGCTTTTCTAATAAAATAATCTCCTTAAACTTCTTCTTAACTATTTTTTCCAACAAAATATAAACGCATTCAATAAATTATGGTAAAAGACATTAATTTTTGAACATTTGCTGAAGTCTTCATTGTAAAATGCCGAAGCATTTTACGACTAAGTGAAATTATATTTCGCGAAGCCTCGCAAACCCAGGGGTTTGCCTAGTGCCTACCAAAACCGTTGGTTTTGTTTGGTTGCGGCTAGCAAAGGACAATATTTTGTTCAATTATTTATGTCCTTCGTTATGGGGCTTAAATTAAAATTTTTTTTAGAGAATAAGTTTTGCAGAGTGCTTGAGAGTATTGGTTTTCACCAATATTCTCACTCACTCTAGAGAGTTATGTTTTTGGATTCCAAAAAAACCCTAAGGTCTTAATGGAGTTTCTCCAATCGGGTAGGCTCACCAACCTGTCCAATTATAATATTTTCCGTGCAATCAAACTTTTGCGTTAAAGTAGTATATAAGCATTCCCGGTAAGTTTGATACATAACAGTGGGTGATTTTTTGGAATTTAAAATGATTTTCAGAAAAAAAGTCGTTTTAGGTGAGGTTTAAGTAAGTTAAGTAAATAGTTTTTATTGTAAGCTGAATTTATTAAGCAAGTAAGTGTAATTTGTTTTGGTGTGTTTTTGTGGGGGTTAATCTTTCAGAGCTTGTAGAAAAGCAGGAGATTTCGCTTGATTTCTTGAAAGGAAAAAGAGTGGGGGTTGATTCTTACAATATGCTTTACCAGTTTCTCGCAAGCATTAGGGGGGCTGATGGATTGCCTTTGGCTGATTCTCACGGGAATGTTACTTCTCATCTTACTGGATTATTTTATAGAACAATAAATCTTGTTGATATGGGGATTAAACCTGTTTTTGTTTTTGATGGGAAGCCTTCACAGTTAAAAGCGCGTACATTAAAGAAGCGTAAAGAAATTAGGACTACTGCTGAAAAGAAATCAGAATCTGCTCTTCAATCAGGTAATCTACTTGATGCTCAGAA
>JAPLVQ010000054.1:0-1179 GCA_026397035.1 Candidatus Iainarchaeum sp. | reverse complement strand
TTGATGCACAGAAATTTGGTTCGCGCGCGTTAAAAATGACTCCTGATATGATTGTGGAAGCACAAGAACTTCTTAGGGTGATGGGTATTCCTGTGATTGAGGCTCCTGAGGAAGGGGAAGCACAGGGGAGTGTAATGGTTTCAAGGGGGCAATTATTTGGGGTAGTGAGCCAGGATTTTGATTGTTTGCTTTTTGGCGCGACTCATTTGTTTAGAAATATTGGAATTACTGGGAAGCGAAAAGTTGCTGGAAAGAATTTTTATATTGAGGTAAAGCCCCAGCACTTAGAGCTTGAGAGTATTTTAAAACAGCTTGGAGTGTCTCGCGAGAAATTAATTTGGTTAGGGATTCTTGTTGGAACTGATTTTAATGAAAAGTTTCCTAGAATCGGGCCAAAAACCGCGTTAAAGCTCGTGAAAGAGTATAATTCTTTTGAAGAAATAATTTCTGCGACAAAGTTCGAGCCGGAATTTGATTACAAAGAAATAGTGAATTTATTTATGAATCCTGTTAGTGTGGAAGTTAATCCTAAAGAGCTTGATGCCAAAGATCCGATGCGTGAAAAAGTTTTAGAGTTTCTTGTAGAAAAGCATGATTTTTCAAAAGAAAGAGTGGAATCAACCTTGAATGCTTTTATTAAAAAGAAAGAAGAGATTGAAAAACAGAGAAGTTTAAGCCAGTGGTTCTAAATATTTATTAATTGAGTTGATTCTTGAATTGGCTTTCAAGTCAATTTGTATTCTTTATTTCATTGATTTTAGTTCAATGCTTTCTAGTACTTCAATTAGTTTTCTAAAGTCGTTTACTTCAAAATCGGCTTTGTAAGTTATTTGGTTTCGTTTGTCATTGTTTTTGTTGTTGAACCAAATGGTTTTCATTCCTAGTTCGCTTGCTGTTTTGAGGTTTGTTAGGGCGTCATCAACAAATATTGCTTCATTAGGGTTGATTTTTGATTCATTAATCATATGATTAAAGAATTCTTTTAGTGGCTTGTGTGTTTTTAGTCTGTAACTTATATAAAAATCAGTGAAATAGTTTTTGATTCCTAAATATTCTATTTCTATTTCAAAAAAACCTGGTAAATGATTTGATGCAATATAAAGTTTGTAGTGTTTTGAGAGTTCTTCAAGTGCTTCTGTTGTGCCTTTGTTGAGTTTTGATTTTTCTAAATATGAAAAT
>JAPLVQ010000023.1 GCA_026397035.1 Candidatus Iainarchaeum sp. | reverse complement strand
CCAATTGTTGGTAACGTGAAAGAATATTCTCCTCTAGCTGAACTAACTAGAAAACTAGCTGTTGAAACTGGAGCACAAGGAAAAATTCATTACACAATAGGTTCAATGATTGAAGTTCCTAGGGCGGCATTGACTGCTGATGTTTTGGCTAAAGAAGCAGAGTTCTTTTCATTTGGAACAAACGACTTAACTCAAATGACTTGCGGATTCTCAAGAGATGACGCTGGGAAGTTTTTGGGCAAGTACGTTGAGAAAGGAATTTACGCTCGCGACCCATTCCAATCAATTGATCAGGAAGGAGTTGGCTTACTCATGATGCAGGCAGTGAAACTTGCTCGCGGAGTAAAGAAGAACATAGATATTGGTATTTGCGGAGAACACGGAGGAGACCCAGCAACAGTAGAATTCTGTCACAGAATAGGGATGTCAAATGTAAGCTGCTCCCCATACAGAGTACCAATTGCTAGACTCGCTGCAGCACACGCTGCAATAAAAGAAAAAGGCGGAAAAAGCGACGCGAAGTTTAATAAGTGAAAATCTAATTTTTTGAAAGTAGAAGGGCTCGAAAGAGTCCTTTTGCTTTTAACTATTTTTTTAACCACCGGCAATTCACTTTGGCAATGTTTTTATTGCAATTTTTGTTCTTTTCTTAAGTGGTTGCTTGGAATATATTTTCATTGATGAGAGTGGTGACCTTGGTGATAAGGGGTCAAGATTTTTTGTTCTTGCCGCATTGTTGGTTAAAGATCCAAAACCTTTGGACAGGATAATTAAGAATCTGCGAAGACATAAATTCAAAAAGCAGTTATCAAAAGCCGTTGAAATTAAAGCAACAGATTCATCTCCAGAGCTTGTCAGTCATTTTATTTCAAAGATTAATTTGATACAAAATGCCGAGGTTGTTTTTGTTGTTCTTGATAAAAAAAAGAATTTCAGCAAATTTTTGCATGAAAATAAACATAAGCTCTATAATTTTGTTGCAGGAAAACTTGCCAACAATCTTTCATTATTGGAAGATGTTACTATTGTAGTTGATAAATCAAAAGGAAGTGCTATTTTGCGAACCGATTTTAATCATTATTTTGCTAATCGATTATGCAATGGATCATTTAATTGTAAATCCAGAATTATTCACGGGAATTCATTTAACTTCTCTGGATTGCAGGCAGTGGATTGTCTTGCTTGGGCGTGTTTTCAAAAGTTTGAGTTCAATAATTTAAATTACCTAGAGGCTGTTTCTATAAAGTCTTCAATAATTCAAGTATGGTAAAAAAAGATTGCAGAACCCATGAGCACTCGGTTTCATGAAAACCAGTGGGTTTTTTGCCACGTGAAACAATGTTTCACTGTGCCGCAAAACGGTTACGTTTTGCTTGCCATCACAGGGCGCGTGCAAGTCAACTTGCACTGGCTCATAGGTTTTACCTGCTTATATTATACTTACCAAAACAACTATAAAAACCTTTCTTGAGTGAATTGCCGTTTGTTATTTGCCAATAATGATAAATCTGTTTCAATAAAGAAAAAGAGGGTCAAATAGTGAAGAAAATGGCTGGCAGGAATTTAATTTTGTTTTCTAAACATAACGTTTAAACTAACGTTTAAACTCGAGTTTAATGATTAGTTTAATCATTTAACGCTAAAACAATCCCTCAAATGATGGTATTAGGCTTGTTGATTATGTGGCTCAAGCCTTGCGGTCAAACAAGATTGAAAAATTGAAGTGTTTGAAAAACTTTGTTCCTGTAAAAATAGAGCGAAACGATAGGCTGTTGAAAAAGCTTTTTGACTAATTGGCCGCATGGGCTTCATCATTGTTGAACTGTCCTTTAACTTCGGATACTTTTAGTTCCTACTTCGAACAAATTTCAACAACTCTGTTCATCCAGCTTGGCTGGCTTTCTTATAGGAGGATATCAATGGCAACAACCATTCAATATCACTCAATATATCTTTGTTATATATTCTATTTAAGCCTAACTAATTTGGATACATAACCTGTTAATTTTCGCAATAACTGCTTTTGTTTGTTATTTTTCTAAACGTGTGTTGGTTTCTTTTTTGCGGTTCTTAAAAACACTGCTGGTCTTACTGTAATTGGGCTTTTTCTTTCGTAGAGTTGTGTTTCTAGCGCGTGTATTCTTGCTTCTTGTAGTTCTTTTGGCAGCCAGTGTCTGATTATCAT
>JAPLVQ010000057.1:2450-2876 GCA_026397035.1 Candidatus Iainarchaeum sp. | reverse complement strand
ACAAATTCACAAAAATTTTGTTTATCAATCACACAAACAAACCAATCAAAAAAAGAAATCAAAAACACGCGGAAGTGAGGGGTATTAATTCCGCTACTCCAACGCGAAAAAATCACTTTTTAAACATTATCGGACAACCTCAATTTATTGAATTTTGCGGTTAAACTTCATTTTCTTCTAAAAACAAGGGCTAAACTTATTATAATAATTACTCCAATTAGCACTGAAACTATGCTTAGCGGTGACTGGACAAGAGTAAATAATCCTGTTGGTTCATTTGACTGTGCGTCTTGACTTACAAGGGCAGGATTAGTCACAATAGTCAACGATTTTTCTTCCGGAAGAATAGCTCCTTCTTGGCCTTTTTGAATAATTTGATTGCTTTGATCGGCTGAATTTTGTTCTGTTACATTTATACTATTCCCT
>JAPLVQ010000057.1:1719-2391 GCA_026397035.1 Candidatus Iainarchaeum sp. | reverse complement strand
AATTAATTACAGGGGAATAAGTAATTGATCCTTCCCTGTTGCCCGAATAAGTTCCATTTGGAGTACTGTTTGAGATTTGATTTATAAAAAGAAGTACATTATCAAAGTAAATTAGATTTTCATCAAAAAACACGGCATTTATATCAAATGTGCCTGCACTTGCGACTGTAAAAGTAATTCCAAAGCCTCCATTAACATCAGTTATCATTATTCTTTTCGTAAAAAACCCGCTGTTAGTATCAATAAATATATTTTTATCCGAAGCAGGGCTTCCAAGGTTAAATAGTTTCCCATAAATAGTAATTTCTGTACCTGTACTTATAGTGAGCTTATTAGTATCAAATATGATTTCAAACTTTGGATTATTTCCAGTTATGAAATTTGAATCAACATTATTAATTGAATCATTATTCATATCAATTAAATTATTTGTATCAATTAAGTTTGTATCAGCTAAACAAGTGCCGTTTAAACATTCAAATGCGCAAGTTTCTTTTAACCTGTTTACAGAAACGTTTGAACAGCTTGCTTGTGCTGTCCCCGCATTATTGCAAGTATAAGTAGTATATTTTTGGTAAGCGCTTTCGCTTTGACAAAACGGTGCATCAGTGAAATCCTCAAGACCGCACTCCCCATTTGTATACCACGCTGGTTCAGCTGATTTTTGACCAG
>JAPLVQ010000057.1:0-1701 GCA_026397035.1 Candidatus Iainarchaeum sp. | reverse complement strand
TTTGCTACCTTTAACTTTAGATATCCTTGTTGTGAATTTGCCACTGGAACTAAATCTCTGTACTTCACTAATTCTGTATTACCATTGTCAGTCACTGAAACAAGCTCTAAATAAGAAGGACCAGTATTCCATGTGGATAAATCATGGGAAACAGAAACCATAAAATTTAAATCAGTTGAGTTTTTTATTCTCTGATAAGTCATTGTTAGGTACCCATTTTCTATTTTAGCAAAAGGCAGTCCGTTTCTTAAATTAATTTTTGGTTCAAGACACATTGCATATTCCGCAAGATTATTTATTCCATCCCCATCAGGATCTGCAGTTTCACCGCTTATTGAAGAATTTAATAATTCAGCTGGAGTAAACTTTGCTGATTTCCACTGGGAAAAAGATGCGGCGGTTAATGAAACCCCACAGCCAAATTCTTGTTGAAACAAGTAATACGCTTGTCTTGGTGTTATAACATCAAGTCCAGAAACTGCTTTTGTTGTTCTTGCAATACCCCACCATTCTTCGTTTGAATAACCATCAGGATGGCTTGTTGTAGGATAACCACCATTATTATGTTCGCTAAATGCCCCTGACTTCCACCATTCATCATTATATTCCATTATACTTGCGCCCACACTAACACCTGAATTAAAAATTTCTCTCCAAAGATTCACGTCCCATGCTGCCTGAGTCGATTCGTATTCAAGACCGGTAGTATTATCTAATGCGTCAATTCCATACTCAGTTACTATCAAAGGTTTAGTTGTTTTTGAATTATAATCATTAAACCAATTTCCATAAGTAGTCTCAGGATAATTATTTATTCCCCAAACATCAATGTACGCAGTATTTGCATCATCCGCACCACCAGCATAATTTCCAATAGTTGCAAGTTGATTAGGCATTTCAAGTGTAACTGCAGTTGTTGGATGATATGCCGTCCCCTCAATTAAGTACGCGTTTTTTGCCATTTCATTAACAAGAGACAAATAAATTTTTAATTTTTGATTATTCCCATATTGCATTGCATAAAACCAATTCTCTTCATTCCCAATAGCCCAGGTAAGCACTGCAGGATAATTTTTGTATGTACTAACATACGAATTGAAGTCAGCAAGTATTGACTGCCTTACTGCCAGACTATTATAATCTTTTTCGGTTCCCATCCAGTAACCCATTATTATTCTTATCGGCTTAACCCCATTATTCCAAGCATTATTCAAAAAACTCGCACTTCCAACCTTGCCCCAAGTCCTTATAGTGTTAACATTCATTGCCCGCAAGAGCGGAAAATCCCTTGCAGTTAGTTCAGGATGAACAGTAATATCATACCCGTAATCAGGTGTAGAGCCGATTGGAACCGGTGCATAACCCACGCTTTTTACTTTAAATTCATTTCCATTTACAATTAACTTTCTCCCAGAAATTTTTACATTTCCTGTGCTTTGCGGTTTTATTAGGGCTGTACAAATCCCTCCAGAACAAACAGAACAAGCAGTTACTGTTTGAGTTTCATTTGAGTCAGACGCGGTACATGCATCGCTATTACAACCCCTATTATGGATTACTCTTGTTCTTTTGACTAAATTTCCGTCACAATAATTAGCACTCCAAGGTTCATAAGTTGTTCCCCCGCAAACCTGATTGATAACATAATTATTGTCAATAATGCATGAAGCACTTGACAGACCAGGATTCAAGCAAAGAGGA
>JAPLVQ010000141.1:12134-21617 GCA_026397035.1 Candidatus Iainarchaeum sp. | reverse complement strand
TACTTAACACACAAAACCATGTGATACTTCACATAATAAACACAATGATTCAGACGCTCAACCATACCAAACTATACAACCAACCCCCAGAATAACCTTTCTCATCCCCGTGGCAAGACCACAGGGAATTCCTGGATTAAATTCCGGTGGTATTGTAATAGCAACTGTTCCTTCAGCAGAAAATGCATATAGTTTTGGCGACTTCACAGGCTTTGCCCTTCAATATTTCGTTCTTGGAAGAAGATAATCTAACTACAAAAACTGTTTTTCATTGGTTAAATAATCTGAAGTTATGGCAAAAGACATTAATTTTTGAACTTTTCAAATTATTTCTTTTGAAGCCAAAAAGTATCGCTACCTTTATTATACACGCGTCCCTTCACAGGAATATAATAGAGTTTAAGATTGTGTTTTCTTAAAAAGTCAAGAACAAACTCGCGCTCTTCTTTACTGCTAAGAATATTATCACCACATCCAAGCTGCCTAAACTTTTCAGGATATTTTCTTATCTCAGCCCGTCTTGCTAAAAATCTTTTGTTCAGGGCTTTTTTGAACAAAACTAAAAGCTTTTTAGCACCCGCCTTGCTGCTCGGATAATAAAGAACTGTACGTCCAAGTTCCCTGCCTTTTGAGTTATGCGCTACAATAACATTATATCGAAGCCGTTTATTTTTAGACGCTTCATTAAGAAACATTTTAATATCCTCCGCTGAAAATGAACCAGTCCCCATAGGATGATTATGAATAAGCGTTGTCGCAAGAGACTCCCTAACTGGTCTAACAAGACTAAGCCCGCCAGCCCTTTCCTGCATAGCAAGCATCATTCCAACAGGGGAATATGCAAATTCAGCCAAATCTTTTTTTTGCACACGCACAGTAGTTGAATAAGGCTTCTTTCCAAACTGTTTTGCAAAACTTACTTCACGAGTATTCGCACCAATCTTAGCAGAATCTTTTATATTACGCCTCAATTCACGCTGAAAAAAACTTCGAAAAGACTCGCGCCTTATGCTTGGCTTTCTTTGGGGCATATGCTAATTATGGCAATACCAGTAAATATATACTTTTGCATTTAACCATTTGAAAATCGCTTTGAGGATTAATTTTGAAATTAATTTTGACACCCAATGTTTAATATACAAGTAATTTTATTTGTATTAACGATTCAAAATGCGTGCGGGTGCCAATAAATCAGCAAAGTACAATAGTTACCTTGCTAGAACAAGGTCAAAAAGTCCGCTGACCGAACAGGCTTATCAAAGAATTATTGAACTAACAAGAAACGGTGAGCACACGGCAACTAATATTGCTAAAATGATTCCGGGGGTACGCCCAAGGCACGTTATTAGAGTAGCGAGTAAAACAAATGGTTCGCTTTCAAACGCAAGGGGAATTATTAGAGACAGAGAATTAGTTGATCAATACTTTTACATGCGCGGGATTTTAAGAAACACCTTGCCGGTTATTGAACGGGAACTGGGTATTAGCCAGGCAAGCGCATCAAGGCTTGACAAAAAATTACTCGGGTCTTACTTGACCCGCAGAATAGGCAACAAAAACGTTGCAAATGGAAAAGCGCACAAAGAAAGCGAATTTATTGCCAGATTACTTAAAGAAAAAAATCCTGATGATACATACAAATTTTCAATTAGCATGATTGCTAGGGCCTTTGGTGTGGATAAAACAGTAGTTAAAGGAGCTAACAGAAGAGCCGGAATGATTAGAACTCAAAACGAAATTAAAGAATCCTTGCGGCAATTCAAATCAATGACGCGCGACAAAAATCAGGCTCTTTTTTACGAACTATTAGAGAAAATTAAACATCTAAGACAACAACAAAAATTATTTGTTCCGCCAACAAACCCCTTAAAACTCTCACCTCAAAAAAGACAACTGCTTAAACAACTAATATTGCAAAACATTGAAGAACTAAAGAACGTTGCCCCTGAAAGACACAAAGAACAGTATATGTGGGCAAAAATTGAGAAAGCAAGAATAGTTATAGAAACAATTTTTTCAAGACCAGGCTTGTTCATAAAAAGAAAAGAACTCGCAAAAATTTTAAGAATCAATGACGGACAACTCGACTCGGTGCTTGAGCCAATAAGCCAAAAACACGGCATTGGGTCAGTGCTAATAGTTAAAGGATACGTCGCCCTAAACCCGGAAACAACACACTACTTAAATCCGCTAAAACTTTCAGAACTAGCGCAAATTTTAAACAACTAATACTTTTATACCCCAACCGTGTTGTCGGACTCACAAAATCCACAAAACATTAATAATTATCCAAAAATTAACTTGCTTAGTATCTCAAGATAAATAAAATATGTGTTATTCCATCTATAAATATTACCCCCAAATTCACAAATTTCTTTCTCTGTAACTGTTATACCCGCATCAGGCACAGTATTAATGTATGTTTCCAGCGCCCCAAACCAACTAACCCTACCAGCATTAGTTGTAGAACTAAATTTTGGCATAGTCTTTAACTTTTGAAGAACTTTTTTTGCTTGAATATAATACAATTCTTTAACAATATTCTTCAAATATTCTTCAGGTAAACTGCCATCAAAAACCATATTGTGCCCGCCAAATAAAGTATAATCCTCTGTAATCTTGACATTCTTGCTTTTTAGAATCTCAAATGCTTCAGTACCAGGATAGGGTTTAAATATTGAAAACAAATAGAAATCTATAGGTAAAGTCTTCACAAGGGACAAAGTTTCTTTAAGCTCCTTTTTTGTTTCAGTCGGGGTCCCCACAATAAAAGAACCTAACGTACCCATGCCTTGCTTTCTTGTCATCTCAAACACATCTTTTACTTTCTCAATAGTAATTCCTTTTTTCAAGTAATCTAAAACTCTCTGTGACCCCGATTCTACACCATAATAAATTAATTTGCACCCTGTTTCTTTCATTTTTTTAACCATTTGTTTATCAATCGTATTAACACGGCTTTGACAAGTCCATTTTATATCAACTTTTTTGTCAGCTATTAAATCACAAAATTCCATTACTCTCTGTTTGTTTAGAGTAAATGTTGAATCGCAAATGTTAAACTCATTACAGTCTTTTTCTTTTACCCAATATTCAATTTCAGGAATTATATGTTCCGCAGTTCTTAATCTTACTAGATTTCCATGATACCTGCAGCAAAAAATACAATGCGCAGGACAACCACGAGAGGTAATTATTGTTACAGGATTAACAATTGTTTTGTTAAAAAGTTTGAACTTTGTGTATTGCTCTAAAGGCAAACATTCATATTTTGGGAAAGGAATTATATTTAAGTCATTGATTCGTTCACATAAATTTTCCACTATTTGCCCATTCTTTTTATATATTAACCCCTTAACTTTCTCAAAACCTTTATTTTCTTTTATGGAAAGTAATAAATCGTAAAGAGAGTATTCGCCTTCACCCCTAATAAGATAATCCACATTTAATTTATCCAAAAGACTTGGACCAATCATTACTATTGGTCCTCCAACTACTATTGGTTTAGACCATTTTTTTCTTAAATTATCCACTGTACTCTTTAAATATTGAAATCTTGGAATTACTCCTGAAAAGCCTACAAGATCCGGATTTTCTTTAATTATCTTTGAAACTAGTTCATTATTAGACATTTTGAGTCCGTAAGCATCCAGAGTTATTACTTGCACGCCCTTTTGTTTTAAATATTCAGATAAATAACCAATATTTAACGGCAATTGTATTGCATCATTAGTATGGTCATTCTCTTGAGGGGGCGTAGCAAGAATTACTTTCATTTAATTTCACCTTGTTTTTGCAAAGTTAGATGAATATGTTGCAAGTTCAATACAATTAACGTCTCTAAACAATTTCTCAGCTTCTAGCAAAGCGGTTTTCGCATGAAAGCTGTTTTCTGTAGACATGCCTTTAAACAATCTTTCTAAACCTGTGCAGAAAATGTGCAGAGTGCGCCATTCATTAATCCCCTTTATTTGTGTTGCTGCTTTGCTAAACAAAATAGCGGCTTTTTTAAATTCTTGTTTTTTTAATGCAAGAATCCATGCTTTTGAAGAAAATTCTATACTTTTTGTTCGTTTCTTTAATTTATTTATTTTAAGCTGATTAAATATTTTGTTGGCTGCCAATGCTTCTTTCAGAGCATTTTTGTAAAGTTTGATTCTTTTTATTAATTCAGATTCGGACGCTGCTTTAGAGTCATGCACACAGCTTTGAGTTAAGTAATTCCAGCCCTTACATAAAGCTGAATCTTCAATTTTATTCTCTTTTTTAAATAGTTTTGAGGCTTTTGCGAAATGCATTGATGCAGTTCGATATTTATTTGATTTATCCATATTGTTTGAAGACGTCCCCGCACTAACAACACTTGCATAGCCCAAGTATTCATTTTTATATGCTTTGAATAAGCTTGATGGACTTGTTTTATTCAGGGTTTCAAATGTTTCGGCAGCGCGAAGATAATACTTGAGCTTATGTTTATATGACGCGCCCGCAAGTATTGCTTTAGAATGATAAAAAAAGCCTTGATTGACTAAACTTGAAATTAAATCATTTTTTTTCTTTGCGTGATTGTACTTTTTTTTATATTGTTTGGACAATTTTAAATAAGCTTTTGCTTTTTTTTGCCCTTCGATTTTGGTTAATTCATATTTCATTTAGACACCATTAAACATTCAGGACTTTCTGCATAAATGTTGTGGGAATAATTATACGCTGCAGCTCTACAGCCTCCCCCACAATATTTTAGGTTTTTACATATCGCACAAGTACCTTCAATATGATCAATAGTTCTTAAAGTCTTGAACATTTTGGACTTATTCCATATCTCCCAAAAGCTATTCTTCATTAAATTGCCCGCGATTGTATTTTTGTCTGTAAAATAAGAACAAGGGTATACATCTCCTTCTGGGCTGATTTTGCAAATTGATCTTCCTGCTGCACAGCCTAACGGAATCGGGTTTTTGTGCAAATTTTCATTCAGTAAATTAAATGAACCTTCTTCTTGGCTAATCACCATCTTACCAGTGTATTCTTTTGATTTTTGCTGTAGTATGCGTCTCAATTTAAGTTTTTCTTTAGTTGTTAACCACAAACGATTCATGTTTGCTTGGGCTCTGCCGGCAGGCATTAAAGTTATTATTCTATACCGCGTTGCTTTCAAGGATATTGCTAAGTCAATAACTTTAGGTATTTCCTCAAGGTTAATTTTAGTCGCTACCGAGGAAACTGTTACATCAGGTATTTTTTGTTCCACAAGCAGTTTTACTGCTTTTACTGCTTTTGAAAAAGTGCCTTTCTGACCTCTAAATTTATCATGTATAACCTTTAGTCCATCAATGCTTACTTGTATGCTTTGCACACCCGCTTTTTTGAGTGCATGTGCTTTTTCTTTAGTCATGTTGGTTCCATTTGTAGAAAGCATTAGACAAATATTTTTAGAAGTCGCATAATTCAATATTTCAAAAATATCTTTTCTCAAAAGTGCTTCTCCGCCAGTAATAGCCAACCACAATACTTTTTGTTTTGCTAAATCATCAATTATTTTTTTTACTTTTTGTGTGCTAAGCTCAGCTTTTCTTAATTCTGCTGAGGAGTTGTTATAACAATGCACACAGTTTAGATTACATTGTCCAGTTACTTCCCAGTATATTATTATTGGTGCGGATAGGGTAGTGTGCGCGAGAGGGTTGGATTCAAAACTTTCAAAAACATTAAGCCCAATTCCTGCAACATGCGAAGCTTGAATGTTTTTTTGCGACACAGTTATGCTAACTATTTCATTATCAATAATCCCTTGAATAAAAGATTTCAAGTCCTCAATAGCCTCATTATTACATGAATACATTGACTTCATTTTACCTAAAATTTCATTTGTAGTGTTCTTACCATTGCATAGACTCAGAATGTCTTTGCCTGTTTGATTTAATACATAAAGCAGACCCTTATTTGTATCATGTACAATACAACCGAATTTCTCGTCGCGCAAAATCAAGCCCTGCCCGAGAAATGGTTTCATAACAGTCTGCCTTTGGCTTTTTTTTACTTTCTTTTAGGTAATTCTGCACAAAATGATGCCCCTGGCATTAGTGAAGTTTCGCTACACATGGGTACATTGAATGTTGGAAATGCAGTTAATTTTGCTTTTTCGTATGTTTTCATATTATCCCTCCATCTGCTATATTTAACTTCATTTGGCTATGTTAATAAGCATATCGTTAATTCTTAACCAACCAAATTGTTTATTTTTTCTTATAGTAAGGATTTAGTTTTTATTCTGTTTGGAAAACGATAAAATATGTACTTATGACTATCAAAGCACTTATTATGGCCGGAGGAAAAGGCAGTAGATTAGGGCATTACACAGCAGTTACGCCAAAACCTTTAATTAAAATTGGAAATCAAGCCTTGATTGATTATGTAATTAATTATTTAAATGAAGCCAAAATTAAGGATATTTTTGTCTCTGTAAATAATGAAAAAAACAAATTAAAAGAATACTTAAAAAACAAAAATGTGTCAATAATTGAAACTAAAGGATCAATAGCATATGCAATACTTCAATCTGCAAACATAATCAATGCTCCATTTGTATGTGTGCCTTCTGATGTTATTCAGCAAGCAAACACAATTATTGAAACACACTTGCATTTCAAAAATATAAACTGCTCTGCTTTACACCATTATTCAGAGAAATCCTACAAAGCCCAGCAGATACTGTCATACACAGAATTTAAAGAAACAATTAAACAGAACAAAGATTTATTTCGCACAGCATCAATTTATGATAACAAACCTTTTTTGGATTTGCAAGACATTATTAACAAAGACACTGATGGAGCTACAACCCTAATTTCAGACTGTTTGAGTAATAATGGGCACGTAGTTAAGTATTTACTAACTAATAAAAAGTTTTTTAGTATAAACACGCCAATTGAATTAGAAAAAGCGCAAACAAAGGCGCCAAATTTTTTTGAGTGATAATTATGACTGAAGAAAAAGTAATCCTGAAACAAAGTAAAGAACAAAAGCGAAAATTTAATGGAAATGTCTTTGAACAAGCAAAAAAGTCTGGATGGATAAAAGAGTTCTCAAAAGGACAATACTTTTATGATAACAATTATACAAGCTTAGCAAGAAAGATTGAAAACATTTTAATAAAAAAAGTTGCAATAAAACTGGGATTCACTGAATATTTATTCCCAAAACTCATTCCGATTGAAATTATGGAAAAAATGGGCTACCTTGAACCATTAGGACACACAGTATACTATGTTGGTGATAATGGAACAAAACCTGAATATGTTTTAGCCCCAGCACAATGCGAGCCAGTTTATTGGTTTAATGCAAATAAAATATTAAATGCAAATCAGTTACCACAATTAAT
Source organism: Candidatus Iainarchaeum sp. (assembly GCA_026397035.1). Classification (GTDB taxonomy): domain Archaea; phylum Iainarchaeota; class Iainarchaeia; order Iainarchaeales; family JAAZKV01; genus JAAZKV01. Next base: position 14,236 of record JAPLVQ010000141.1, on the reverse strand, counting down.
GCTTGATCGAAGCGGGTACACTTATAGGAAAGAAAATCAAAACAACACTCCAGAATCAATTCATCGATCAAAAGAATTTCTAAAAATTGAACTTACCTACCTTGGAACACCAAAACAAGTAGAAGATGTAAGACAACAATTACTTAAAAAAAGTTTGAATGTCTTGGACAAAGTATTTGAGATGGATTGGACAGTGGAAGCGAATGGAAACCCGTTTTATTTAATTGGAAAACAAAAAGATAATTCTTACCCAAAAATATCCAAATACCGCATAAAATCAGGCACACCCAAAGAGCGCACTGCAAATAATTTAATTAATGAACAACGATTTGAACTAGTTTCAATTAATTCACACGGACCACATTTCACTAATACTTTCAACATTAAGGAAAGCAAAGGAAAACAATTATGGACTGGCTGTGCAGGATTTGGATTAAACCTATGGTGTGCTGCATTCCTTGCCCAACATGGGTTTAATGAAAAAGACTGGCCAAAAGCGTTGCAATAGGGGTTTTGTTTAAATGACTATAATCATACGAGACAAAGTAAATGCTATCTGGGAAGTGCTTGTTGATTTTTATAATCTAAAAACAACCCTTGTGCCCGTATTAAGAGTTAATACAAAAGGGAAATTTGGAACGCGGGATAAATCGATTTGCGGAAAAGAAATAATTATAGAATACTGTCCAAAAAAGCTTAAACTAGAATTTAATTCTTTAAAATTAAACAAAAATGAATTTGATACATTTGAAACTTATGCTCTTACAGAAAGCTTATCCATGGGTGCGCAAAAACTGCTGTTTTTTCAGTCATGCAATAAAAAATGTACAACTTGCAGGGGATTTAACTCAAAACCACAATTCAAGCTGCTTAACTATGTATTAACTTATTATGCCGCGGATAAAGTTATTTTGGATTTATTTGGAAAAAAGCAATACGGGCTAAATACCATCCTTAACAAGATTGACAATAACTCATGTGAATTAATAATTCAACTTTTAGACAAGATATACTTGATAAAGAACAGCAAAAAGATAATTCTTGCGTTTTCTAGGCAAGGTAATAAAACGTACAATGACTTGCTTGAGTTGATTACGACAAGTGATTTAATAAAACCGACTAAATGAGATATATTTATGGAAGCTGCAAAACTATTTGAAGAACTATGCAATATTCCTGGCGTTTCAACAAACGAAGAAAATGTAGCTAAATTACTAAAAAAAGAATTATCTAAAATAATGAGTTCTATTCAAATAGACAAAATGGGAAACCTTATTGGTAAATCAATAAAAAACCCAGAAATCTTGCTAGTTGCACACATGGATGAAGTCGGATTAATAGTTAAAAATATTACAGAAACTGGATTCATAGAATTTGAAAAACTCGGTGGAATCTTAGACCAGTATTTACTCGGTCAAAAAGTTTTAATTCACGGAAAGAAAGACATAATCGGCGTAATCCAATGGAAGATGGATTCTGACTTAACAAGAGAAAAACTCAAAGAGCGAGTTCTCAAAAACTCTGATCTTTACATTGACACAGGACTAGACAAAAAAGAATTAATAGCCTTGGAAATATTTCCCGGAACAATAGTGTCATTTAACCAACAAATTACTTGTTCTGGAGGAACATTTTTTGGAAAAGCATTTGATGACAGAGCAGGTTGCTTTGTAGCATTACAAGTAGTAAAAAAGTTATCTAAAAATAAAAATATTGGTGTTTTGTTTACAACTCAAGAAGAAGTTGGTCTTAAAGGAGCCCAAACTGCTATTCAATTTTTATCGCCAAAACTGGTAATCGAAATTGAAATAACTTCCACTTCAGATACCCCAAACCTTTATGGAAAACCAATTCCAATAAGTATTGGCAAAGGACCTGTTGTTACAATAGCTGATGGTGCTGACGGATTGACCCGAGGGTATATCATGCTACCTTGGCTAATAAAGAAGCTAAGACAAATAAGAAACCCTGAAAGTGTTCAATGGAGAATATCCGTTGGTGGAACAAGCGACGCATCAATTATTCAACTAGCAAAAGGTTGTATACCCACAATTTCTATTGCTGTACCAATGCGTTATCATCATTCAGCAATAGGATTATTG
>JAPLVQ010000141.1:3720-12093 GCA_026397035.1 Candidatus Iainarchaeum sp. | reverse complement strand
CTATTCTTTTTGTGGAAGAAATAATTAACCGTTTTATTGCTGATGGAACTTTAAAGAATCTTTAAAAATCCTTGAGGATGTAAATCTTTCCCAAAGTACCCTATAGCAATTCTGAAGTAGCCGCGACCTTTATTTGGTGTCACATATTGCAGCATACCTTGACATTCAAACGCATCTCCTTTAAAGCCCTCTAAATAATATTCTCTCCCATATGCAATAATTTCTTTTATTTTGTGCTTAATTTGCGGGCGACTGTAATTTGCTTTAATTTTATAGATTGATGGATAAAATGAACTTTCAGCATCATTTGTTATTTTCCCTTTAGCGCACACTAAAAACAAATTAATTGCATTTTCTTCAGCTCTAATTTCTTTATTCTCACGTACGTTAAATATTGACAAAGGAGTTTTGCGGAAAAATAAGCGGTCATGTTTTCGTTTGGCAGTTCTTAAAAATTCAACAAAACTTTGAGAGTAATTTTTTTGTATTAAATACTTCTTGTAATATTTTGCCCAGTCTTTTAGTTTGAACTTTTCGAATTGTTTGTGTTTTTGAATTAGTTTAATTGCTTTTTTAAAACTTTTAGAGCCTTTAATGACAAAATCTATATCTGAATGTAATGCATTATGGTGACCCATAAGTAATGTCCCTGTTATTCCCATGTGTGAATGCGGAATTCCAATTGAACTAAATATTTCGCCTATTTCTACCACTAGCTTTTCTGTTTTATTAAGCTTATTTTTTTTTAATAATGCTAAATACCACTGTCCAGGTTTAATTATTTCTTTTATTTGGCCCATTGATATTTGCAGTAACGTGTTAGATGCAGAGGTAAAGTATTGCGGATTCTTGCACAAAAATTTAATATTATAGTCGGGTGTATTCCACGTGTAATGCTTGTTTTTAAAGGTAAATCCGGGATTCTTATTTGAAGGATAATATTTTAGGATAACATTAATCGAATCTTTTTTTAAGTATCCTCTTGCAAGAAATATATTCTCATCTTTAGTGATTATTAAGTCCTTATCCATTATTTTTATTCTATTCATAGTGTTGCCTGTGCACAATATTAATTTGATTAAAGATTAGCTACGCCACTTTCAATTCTTGAGTAAAGTTCTTTATGCAAGGATGTTTCTTTGCTTATACGTTTTTTTATTCCTTTAACAATCGCCCTAGTTTCTTGTACTGCTGGTTTTAACCAGTTAGGATTAACATGCTTAACCGCATTCATTTCCAAAACATAACATAACCTATCAGCCAGTTTTATCAGCAATGCTTCAGAACTCATATTATTCATTTTATTTGTTAAGTAAATCGCCGAGCCAACCCTATTCATAACTGTTTTATCATTGGAAAGCTCCATTACCACAGCCATTGTTTGTTTACCAAATTTTTTAGACAATTGCCTAAAAGAGGCTGGTTTGCTTTCAATAGTGTCATGTAATAATGCTGCCTGAAAAATTAGACTTTTATTTCGCAACAAATGCCTACCCTTAATGCTTCTTCTTAATAATGGAACATGCCTGCTTCCATAATCACGCAACATTTTTGCAACAGCAACTGGATGCGTGTCATATTTTCCCCCACTAGGTTTTCTAATTTGATTTCTGTGAATTTGAATGGCAGAAAACCCTGCTTTTGCCACTTTGCTAACCTTTTTTCGCATAGAACATAATTAATTTAGAAAAGGCATAAATACCTTCTGGAACGCTTTCTCAAAAATAAGTAAATTAAACAAAACTGATATATACCTCAACCGGGCTTAGTCTGAAATTTCTTCCTCTATCCCCTTCTATTAATATCGCCTCAATTGGAGGATTTATTATGGATTTAGCTAAACAATTAGAAAGATACTGATAAGTGGGTCAATCAAGAGAAGCGTTTGTTAATTCAAAGTTAATAAGACCTATTATATTGTGCACTTAGTCTGAAGAAATCCTTAATTATGGATATTGCGGGTCCAATTGAGTTTTGTAATAAGACTTATCAGCCCCGTGTTGTTTTCTTACCAAATCACGAAAATCATCTACTGCCCCATTAGTAATTTTTTCTCGGGCTGGTTCAGTTTCTAATAACCATTGCCATACTGGTTTGACTATTATTGTTGAATCTTTTTCTTTTATTTCTTGTTCTTGGTCAAGGGTTAATAAGAGCCCTGTTTTTGTTTTTAGTTCTTGCATTGCGCCTAAAAGCCCTTTTATTTCGCGTTCTTTGTTTTTGTCATTTAAGTTATAACATACTTGTATTGCTTGTTTTTCTTTTGGTATGACAAAGTCTGCTTCTGCATTATTTTTGCTTGTGTAGTAGTAAAATTCTTTTCCAAGTTTCTTTAGTTGTATTGCAACAATATTCTCTAGCAGGTCTCCATCTTGTTCTTTCATTGCAGGGGTGTTCTTAGTAACTATTCCATTATCTACGCAGTAAATTTTCTTTGGATTTTTGTCTAAAAGTTTCATTTTCTTTTCATATTTGTTTACTTGAAATAGCAAGTAAGCATCTTCTGTGTATTGTAAGTATTTTTGTATTGTTACTGGGCTTTTTATTCCAAAGTTGTTGCTTATGGAGCGATAGGTTATTTGGTGAGAAATATTTGTGAGTAGAAAATTGAGGACTTTCCTAAATTCTGTTGATTTACGTAGTCTGTACCTATTTATTATGTCTCTTTGTGTAATATCAGTTATTACCTGTGTTAGTATGCTGTCATTTCCGAAAACAACTTTTTCAGGCATTCCCCCGCCATAAAGGTATTCTTTGAATTTCTTTGAAAACTGGGCGACCTCTTGAGTTGAGAAGTATTTTGTTTTAACATTTATTTTCTGCGAGGATAGATATTCAGCAAACGAAAATGGATAGAGTTCTATGTCGACATGTCGTCCGGTTAAGTGTGTTCCAAGCTCTTTGCTTAGGAGTGTTGCGTTTGAGCCAGTAATGAATATGTGATATCCTTGTCGAAGTAGTCTGTTTACAAATAGTTCCCAGCTGGTAATGTTTTGTATTTCGTCAAAAAATATTGTTTTCTTTGTGCCATAGAGTTCAGTGAATACTTCCATTAGTGGTTGGAAGTATTCTGTTTTAAAATCAGCTATTCTTTCTTCATCAAAGTTAAAGTAGTAAAAGTCATTGTCGTATTTGCTGTGGATTAATTGCTTTAGCAGTGTGCTTTTGCCGCATCTTCTTACTCATTTTACAATAAATGCTGATGTTCCTAAATAACTGGTCGCCTTTTTGAAAATAGTTCTTGGAACAGTATCTTTTAACTGGTCAAATTCAGTTAGCTGGTCTTGCACTATTCTTGCTAAAATTTCTTTTGTAACCATAATATCATTACCCCCCACCAAATATATAAACCTATGTTATTGTTTATTATAATAAACAAAAAACACACATATTAAATATTATAATAAACACTTAATTAACATCCTTTTCCTTGCAATTTCGCCTGTTGCTGTGCTATTATCCTTATTGCTTCTCTTTTGAGCTTCTTCTGGACTTAATCGCTGTTGAACGGCTATTCGTATTGCTTCTGCCAGGACCTTTTGACTTATATCCCTATCGTGTTCTACTAAGTCTTTTTCTTGCTTTATCTTCACAGTACCCTAATTTTGTTTGGGCAGGATTATTGACGATTATTGCTTTGTGCATTTTGATTGGCTGGTTTGGACACCAAATAGTAAAGGAATAAGATTACTTAGGGGAAAATTGTTTACGAAAGAACAGGCAAAAGCGTTTGTAAAAGAAGGTAATTCCAAGGATTCTGACTAATTGTAGAATGCAATGGTTGAACCATTCAAAGACATTGATATAACCCTCTTTTTCTAAAAACTAATCACCTTTTTCTTAATTAAGGATAATTTTAAAAGTTTGGATATAAAAATCAATTACAAAAAAAAGAAGTTTTGAGATAAGGATTAGTTTTTATTGAAACAAAACTTATAAATCTCGTTTAATAAAACTATTAATGCAAATGTTCCAATTACAACTATTATGAGATTATTAAAGAAGGATTCTGGATCAGTTTTTAAGTAAAATCGTGTTTTCGGATTTACATTAATAATGGCATTAACAGGAATAACATAGCCATACATGAATTTATTCAGAGTAGTTAGTTTTTTTGAAAAACAAAATGTTTCATCTTTTTTCAGCATGTGTGTTTCTACAGGATAATAATTATAATCTTCATTAATTGGACCAATTAATCTAGCCTCATAATCTTGGGAAATATTACTAACACAAAGATTAAACACAGGGTCAATCGGAAGTTGAAACAAAGAATTGCTGGTTTGCTGTAGAACAACAATCGGGAATAACATTAAATGGGGCCACTCCCAACAAATAACCCTTTAATTTGATTTGCATCACCAAAAGTTCCCAGGGTATCTATTGGCATTTCCCGCTCTACTAAAGGATTAGGCAAAAACAAAAAAGCAAAGACTACACACAAGATAACAACTAGACCCAAACGATACCTGTTTAGTTTAGTAATCTTGACAAGTAATTTTTTTAATTTAAACTTCATTACAATCATAACAATTAACGTGAATTAAGTTAAAACCCTTTGTAATGCTTCGGATTAGAATTATATACCAGAAATGCCTTATCTTAATGAAAAGGATATAAAAATCAGGGGATATGTGGAACCCAAAATTATAATACCCCAACCGGGATTCGGACCCGGGTTACAAGCTACCTTCAACTGCTACTCGTTTTCTGTCCATCGCAATTGCGATGGGCAAATACTTTCGCGACTAAGCAAAAACTTAAAGTTTTTGCGAAGCACAGCAAAACTTTCAGTTTTGCCGTGACCTTAATTAAGGTTCCTTGAAAGGCTCGTGTGCTTGACCGCTGCACTATTGGGGCAAAATATTTATTGATTTTTCGCCAACTTCTTTGAAGTTTTTTAGTCTTGACTTATCCTTCATTTAGTAAGGAGTCATTAGAGGAACTTGCGTCTAAAATCGTTTTTAAATGTTGCTAATTCAATCAAGCGGCAGGCGTTTAGTTTTTTGGGTATTTTTTCCGCCCAACCTGCTCTGTTCCTTGGCTAATTCAATCACTTTTTGCTGTAGTTCTTCATCCATTCTAAAAAACTGCACTAGTGCCAGAACGCTTCTATTCATTTCAAATTTTTCTTTTACACTCATTTTAGCCGTTGCATTTCCAAGCTGGTTAATAGAAAAACCAAAACGTTTTTCTCCATTTCTAATCAAATGTAGATTTTGTCCAATTCTGTCAACAAAATCTTCTATATGCATATAAGTTAATTCAGGAGTTTTTGGATTAAGCTTTGCAACTACTCTTCCAATAATATTCTTTTCTTTTACTGAAAAATCTCTCTCCCCATTTTTAATAATCTCCCCAGCCCAGGCTTTAGGGTGCATTATTCCGCTTGCTTTAAGTTCAGAGCTTCTTTGTTCAATTACCCTTGAAGTTTTTATCTTTGAAGATACGGATCCAACAGCAAAAGCCACTCCTAAACCAAGCGTTGCAGTTTTTACTGAAAATCTTTTTGTTTTTGACAAATTGTCCCATCTTTGCTTTATTCTTCCGGTTAAACCCATTAATAATCAACTAAACTAATACAAAGGATGAATAAAACATTATCGTAAACAAAAAATACTTTCATTTCCAAAACGAGCCTAACAGAAATCGTTTATAAAGCTTTGTGTTTTTGATTAATTTAGTTTGGTGATTTAGATTGGCTGACTTTAAAGAATCTATTGCAAGGCGTTTTAGCAATGTTTATGTGTGCCAGAGATGCAATGCGACTAATAGATCTAATTCAGGTGTGCCGGCTAACTGTAGAAAATGCGAATCACACAGGTTAAGATTAAAAAAGAAAAAGAAGAAAACAGCTGCTTAAAATTCTTAATAAGGTTCTTCTGACATTCAGGATGTTATTTCTTTAATTTGCTTTTTTAATAATTAAATGAATTAAAATCGTGTGCATGTTAAAAGAATTATTAAAAATATTTCATTGTTAAAAGAATTATCGAATATATTTTATTGCTGAAATAATTAGTTAAAGCTCTTTTATTTGACGCACTTTTTTATTATTTTCAAGCTTTTTTTACCCACTAGTTTTTATTCCTTTCATTCATTTTTAACCTAGCTTCTCTTGCCTGAAGTGATTAATTTGAGCGGAATAGAACTTTTTATACAAATGGCGCAGATTACGGTTGCCGCAACTATTGTGAGTTTACTCTTAAGAAAACTAAAACAGCCGAACTTATTCGCTTACATTATAGCGGGAATCGCGATTGGCCCCTTATTTATTGGAAAAATTGATTTTAGCTTTTTGCACTTACCTTTCCAATTAGGGATAATGGAAATAACCCCTGAAATTAGTCTTTTATCAGAACTAGGAGCGGCTTTTTTGTTATTCTCAATAGGCATTGAAACTTCAGTAAAAAAGTTACTTGAAACAGGAAAAATGCTATTACTCGGAACACTCTTACAAGTACTTGGAGTAATTGGAATCACAGTACTATTGACTTATAGCACAGGATTATTACCATTAGAAACCTCACTCTTCATTGGAACAATAATCTCTTTCTCTTCGACAATGATTGTAATCAAGCTCCTTGCGGACAAGAAAGAAACTAATACTTTAAACGGCAGAATAATGATTGCAACATTATTAATCCAGGACTTTTTAGTAATAATCTTTGTTCCGCTTTTGCAAAACGTTTCAGAAATAGGTAACCCTACCTTCTTTGCCCCGATAATAGGAAAAACTATTGCACTTTTAGTAATAGCGCTCCTTGCGAACAGATTTATTTTCCCAAGACTATTCGCAATCGCTTCGAAAGAAAATGAGCTATTCTTCCTTTCAAGCATCTCAACAGCGTTCCTCTTTATTGGAGTAAGTTACCTCCTTGACATCCCAATCACTATAGGAGCATTCATTGGGGGGCTAGCGCTAAGTAGTCTTCCTTACAATACAGCGGTTTTTTCAAAAGTACGCGCACTTCGAGACTTCTTTCTTACAATATTTTTCGTTTCACTAGGAGCAGGACTCACATTTGGCTTCGGACAATTACCCATACTGTTAATGATGATTATTATTATGATTATTTTTGTTTTCAAGCCGTTAGTATTCTTCCTTGTAGGATTACTTTCAGGATATGGAAGCAGGCTCGGGCTTGAACTAGGAATGAGTCTGGCGCAAGTATCAGAATTTGGTTTTGTAATAGCGACAATGGGTGCAACAGCAACGCTTGCAAGCGGCAACCCAATTATTCCAAAAGACTTGCTTTCATTTATTGTAGCAATCGCGGCAATCTCAATGATTATTACCCCGCACTTAATGAATTACGCTCCAAGAACAGCAAACGCTTTCTCAACACTCGCAAACAAGTTTTTTAAATTTGATAAAATTCCTCTTTTTAATAAAAGAATTGACAAGTTAAGAAAAATCCCGCAGGAAAAAACTCTTGAAGGACACATTATAATAATAGGAGGGGGTCTAGTAGGAAGACGGCTTGCAAGAAAAATGCGAGTAAAACATAATGTCCTGCTTGTTGACTCCGACCCTGAAGTTGTAGTACACGGGCAAAAAGAAGGGCTTGAATTTGTTTACGGGACCGCAGAAGATGCTGAACTGCTTGAAAAACTTGGACTAGACAAAGCAAAAGTAATAGTAATAACAATGATTACACAAAAAATTGTTTCGGCTTTCATTGACCAAATCAAACGCATAGCCCCAAAAGCAAGAATATTCACTACAGCAAATCATTATTACGATGCGGTTGATTACTACAAGAAAGGAGTTGACTTTGTTTTAATTACCCCAATAAGCGGAATGGAAAAACTTTACCAATCACTTGAATCATTTATGAAAACAGGAAAGATATTCATTAACGAAACCGCAAAAAAAGCCCACATAAAATACTTAAAAGAACAAGCAGAAGAAGAACAAAAATACAAGCAAAGAATAATCTCGTAAAATGCTCCTATTTATGAACAAAAGTCTTCAATATAGAATAATACTGATTCTAACATCACTTCAAATTAGCTAATCCTTACTCCCTGATACCGAAAAGAAGGTTTTAATAATATGAAAAACCTTTTTGTTGTAGTGAAATTCATGAATAGAAGAGAAAAGAGTCACGAGAGAAGGCACACAACCAGCAAAAAAAGTGTTTTACATCATGCTCCCCACAAATTCGCAGTACACCAAAAGGTAAGCTCTTTAAGAAAAATAAAGGCTCTTGTTGAACTCACCCGCCCGCAAAATTGCATAATGGCATTTATCGCAATACTAATAGGATTTTTTATTGCAACAGGAGTTAATGCTTCAATAGGATTAATCGCGGCAGTTTCTGGATTATTTGTCTGTGCAGGAGGACAAGCGATTAATGATTATTTTGA
>JAPLVQ010000141.1:2883-3711 GCA_026397035.1 Candidatus Iainarchaeum sp. | reverse complement strand
TATTTTGACGCGAAAATTGACGCTAAAAGTTCATCACACCGCCCAGTTCCAAGCGGGAGAGTAACCAGAAAAGAAGCAGTATTATTCTCAGCGGGATTATTCATTTTGGGAGTGGGGCTAGCTTCAAGCATTAACACACTCGCATTCCTTATCGCAACAATATTTGCAATACTTCTAATAGCTTACCCGTTGTACATGAACAAAGTAAAGTATTTCGGAAATGTAATCGTATCTTTAGGAACCGCAGTAACTTTCATTTATGGGGCTGCAGCAACAGGAAACATTCCGTTATTAATTGTAGTTCTTGCAATCGCTGCGTTCTTTTCAAATATGGCAAGGGAAGTCACTAAAGACATTCAAGATGTAAAAAAAGATACTGGAGCTAAAAGAACTCTTCCAATGATTTTAGGAATAGAAAATGCCAAAAGCTTTGTTACTTGGTATTATATTCTCGCAATAATAATCAGCCTGGGAGCGGCATACTATTTCAAACTAAATTATGGTTACCTCTTTTTTGCATTCCTTGGAGCAATAATCTTCTCCCAAGCCCAAAGACAACTAAACCAAAACAGGCCCACAAAAAGTCAAAAGACTTCAAAACTTGGAATGCTAATAAGTTTAATTGCGTTCATTATGGCGGGATTCAAATAATAACCAAAACAACGTCAAAAATACCAATAAAAAATTCGAATTGCACAGGTTTAATAAAAGATGAATCCAATTCTTTTTGTGAAAACATATTCAGGGTGTAAAAAATGATTAAAGCAATCTTTTTTGATTTTGCGGGCGTTGTCTCAAAAGAGCCAAACATAGTAAGAGGTTATTTTT
>JAPLVQ010000141.1:0-2823 GCA_026397035.1 Candidatus Iainarchaeum sp. | reverse complement strand
AAAAGAACGTTACCACTTAGGGCGCACAGGTCAGATTGGATTTAAGGAATTTATCCAAGGAATTCCGGAAAAACTTCATTTCAATCATCTAAAGAGAAGCACTTTACAAAAAGGCGCGCAAAAAACTTTAAGATTACTCTCAAAAAGATATCCGCTTTACTTGGCCTCAAACCACCTGCCTGTATTTTTTGAGAAAGAACTCGCACTGCTTAAAGTTCCTAAATACTTCACAGCTATTTATGTGAGCTACAAACTCAAAACCCACAAGCCCCAAAAAGAATTTTTTGAAAAAATACTTGAGCGATCCGGAGTAAATCCAAAAGAAGCTCTTTTTGTGGATGACACAAAACCGAATTTAAAAACCGCAAAAGAATTCGGCATGACTACCGTTTGGTTTAATACTCAAGACAACGGCAAAAGAAACCGGGTTGATTTTAAGGCAGATTATGAAATCAAAAACCTTGGAGAACTAATTGGAATATTTTACCATCTTGAAAAAAAAAGGTAGTCGAAAATTAGTTCTTTAAAAGAACTTTAGTTAAACTTTCAATATTTTGTTAAATCCAAGCCCCCATTCATCTGTCAATAGCTGTACTGATTCAACGGAACGCATAGAATAAGGGAACTCTTCTTTTAATCCTTCAATCAAAGCATAATATTCATGATTATTATTCACCACAAATTCGACTTCAATATCCCACATATTTTGAATTAAGTATTGAGTCTCAGAAAGCTTTGAAACATACTCAAAAAGCTTTTTTGCTTCTTTTTCTGAATATTTATCAAACTTTATTATTGCTTTATAATGTTCAAGACCAAGTTTTGGCAAATTCACCCCAAGTCTATATTGAATAATTACTCCCATTGATTCGAGTTTCTTTAATCTTGTAACTACAATTCTTGGAGTAGAATTTACTTTCTGCGCGAGTTCGGTAGTGGGAATCCGCGCATTATGAACCATTGCCCCAAGCAAGGCAAAATCAAGCTCATCAAGAATATTATTCACAAACTTATCCACAAATTTCACGGGTTTTGAACTGCTTTTTGTAAAATACATTTTCGGGTACTGGAAAGCATCAACAAAACTTTTTCCCTGATACTCAAGAATTATATCAGAGAAGTTCGAAATTAAATTATTCTTAAAATAAAAAAAATCCTCATCGGTTTTTGTGAATACTCCAAATAATACATCCCATGCACCCGCGCATTCGCCCACCCAAATCACTGAATCAGAACTCCTCAAAAAAACAAGCAGTTCTTTTCTTCTTAACGGAATATTTCTGAGCTTAAAAAAAACTTTATTTACTTTATAACCCATTTTATGCGGATTATAGGAAACAACAAAATTTGTTATAATTCCTGCTTCAACCATTGATTTTATTCTATATTCAATAGTCTGTCTTGAACGCCTCACTTTCTTTGCTATTTGGGAAGAAGGAGTACGACAGTTCTTATCAAGCTCAGCAAGAATTTTCTTGTCAAGCCCCGAAAGCAATTGCTCACTGATTTCAGCCATAATTAGCATTACTTACATTAAATATATAAATATGGTTAATATGACAAAAAACACAATAGCTATTTATATTACCCTGCGAGGCCGCTAATTGTTTAACGCGACATGATTAAAGGTGATTTGATGAATATGAAAATAATTTCAGGAATTGGAGCAATAATTGTTATTATTGCAATTGTAATAACAATAATAGCAGTCCCACAAAACACAACCAGCGCATTTTTTGCACAAGAAGAACAAACCATAAAAGTTGGTTATCTTGGTCCGCTCACTTCAAGCGCAGCAAGCATTGGAGAAGGTAATTATTGAAGACGGAGCATGCGACGGTAAAACCTCAATAAACGCGGCAAACAAACTTATCAATGTGGATAAAATAAAATATATTATTGGAGGCCAATGCTCAGCAGAAACAATAGCAATAGCGCCTCTTGCGGAACAAAACAAAGTAATACTGCTTTCCCCATTATCCTCAAATCCAAGCATAAGCTTTATGGGAGATTATATCTTTCGAAACTATCCATCGGATTCTTATCAGGGAAAAGTGGCGGCACAATATGTAAAAAATAAGCTAGGAATAAATAAAGTGGCAATACTTGCAAGCCTAAACGACTGGAGTACAGGACTAAAAAACGAATTTAAAAATGACTTCGAAGCGCTTGGCGGAAAAGTAATTTTGATTGAAGAATACAAAAAAGACACGCTTGACTTAAGAAGCGAACTAGCTGCAATTAAAGATTCTAACGCAGAATTAATTTACATGCCTGATTACACCGCATCCACAATCAGCGCAATCAAACAAGAAAAAGAACTAGGAATGAATACTCCATTATTTGGGGGAGACGCATGGATGGATACAACCATCTGGAACGAAGCTGGAAATATTGCAAAAGGAACAATGTTTACCTCAACAAAAGACAATACAAGTCCAGAGTTTAAAGAAAAGTTTGATGAAAGTTATCCTGAAAGCGAAATAGTTCTTGGAGCGACAAACAATTACGACGCAATATACATCCTGTCTAACGCAATAAAATCAAGCGGAGACAATACTGAAAAAGTAAAAGACTATTTATACAATATGCCTGAATACAAGGGAATCTCAGGAATAATCGCATTTGACGAAAACGGTGATTTGAGAAACCCAGCATATGAAATCAAATACATTCACAACGGAAAAATAGAAACACTGGAAACAGTATAAACGGCTAACCCCGTTTATACAAACATAAATATTGCTTGCATAAAATATACAAGCACTAACTTTTGTTAGTCAAAACCACTGGCTCAAACTTTTTTGTCTTTCAGTTTCTTCT
>JAPLVQ010000111.1 GCA_026397035.1 Candidatus Iainarchaeum sp. | reverse complement strand
CTCAAATGAATTATTGCCTGATAGAAAAGTACTTGAAAAAGAATTTCTAAACCTCAAAGAAGCAGAAGGAGTAAGTGATATTGAATCACTAAACAAAATTCTCGAAAAAGCAGTAAACTTAAAGAATATGCTGAAAAACAAAGATAGGATTAGAGATGTTACAAAGTATATTTTTAATCACTATAAGAATAATGTTGAGCCACTGGGTTACAAAGCGTTTTTGGTAGCAGTTGATAGAGAAGCTTGCGCCCTATACAAAGAAGAACTTGACAAACATTTTCCAAAAGATTACTCTGAAGTAGTTTATAGTTCAGCACAAAATGATTCAGAAAAATCCCCATTATTGCCAAAATATTACTTATCTGAAGAAAAAGAAAAACTAATTAGAAAAGAATTTGTAAAACCGGGAAAATTACCAAAAATTCTAATTGTTACAGAAAAACTTCTTACAGGGTTTGATGCCCCAATTCTTTATTGTATGTACCTTGACAAACCAATGAGAGATCACGTTTTACTACAAGCAATAGCAAGAGTAAATCGCCCTTATGAAGATAGTCAAGGAATAAAGAAACCGTGCGGATTCGTATTAGACTTTGTGGGAATATTTGACAAACTGGAAAAAGCATTATCTTTTGATTCGAAAGATATTTCTGAGGTAATAAAAGACGTAGATCTTCTTAAAGATAGATTCAAACAAAAAATTGAATTAGCAAAAAAAGATTATTTGTCAATAATTAAAGGAAAAAAAGCAGACAAAGCAGTAGAGGCCATTTTGAAACACTTCTTAAACGAAGAAAAGAGAACTGATTTCTATAAGGCATATGATGAGTTATCAGACATGTATGAAATAATATCTCCTGACGCATTTTTGCGGCCATATATCGTTGATTATGATACACTTTCAAGAATGTCAAGGATCTTAAAAGAAGCATATGATCCAAGTTTGCTTGTAGACAAAGAATTTGCAAGAAAAACGGCAAAATTAGTTCAAGAACATACAAAGGTTGGGCAAATAAAATCAGAACTTGAAATATATGAAATAAATGAGGAGACGGTAAAAAAGCTTGAAAAAAGTCAAACTTCTGATACTGAAAAAATATTTAATCTATTAAAAAGCATTGAGCATGAAGTTTTGGGCCAGCACCAAAACAACCCATACTTAATTACAATTGGAGAAAGAGCTGAAATGGTGTCCTTGTTATTTAAACAACGACAAACAGATACAAATGAAACTCTGCAAAATTTAAAAGACCTTATCGGGGATATAAACTTGGCAAAAAAGGAAAGAGCAGAAAAAAACATGTCAATAGACGTGTTTTCAACTTATTGGATATTGAAAACCGGGGGGATTGCAAACGCAGAAATATTAGCAAAAGAATTTGAGAAACCATTTTCTGAACTACCTCACTGGAAGTCAAGTGAAGAGCAAGAAAGAAAAGTAAAACAAGAGTTATACAAGATACTTACAACAAACAAAATTCCAATAAAAAAGGCAGTAGAACTCGGAAAAAACATAGTTAATATTCTGAGGGGATACAAATGATGATGATAAATGATTTCAAAAAAGAAGTAAATGATTGGGCAGGGGAAGTTGGAGTAACTCCAAAAGAGATTCACGTCAGGCAAATGCGAAAAAAGTGGGCTAGTTGCTCAAGCAAAGGAAGATTATCCTTCTCGTATGAGTTGCTTGAAAAGCCCTATGAAGAAAGATCAACTGCGATTGTACACGAATTGTTACATTTGAGGTACTCTAAGCACAACAAACTATTCAATGCTGTCCTTGATTCATATTTGATAAAAAAGGGCATTGACTATACAAAAGTAAAACTGTGATAATATGGGCGGCGGACTAAACTATGAACGAGAAAGCATGCAAAAAAGGCACGCTGATACGGGTTACTTTAACCGACTTGTATTAACTGGTGCGGGAGAATTCCCCGCCTGTAAAGGACTCTCTCCAGATTGCCCCGAAGAACCAAGTTTAATGAATTCTATGTGTAGGACTTGCCCAAGAACAGACGGCATGAAAAAACCAAAAATTGAGGACTGATAATATGGACGGTTGGGATTTGTTTGAAGGCTTTTTGCGATTAAAAGAAATTGAGTTGAAGCAACAACAAATACAAAAACAAGAAGTTTTGGCAAATCAATCCCATGGGGTAAATCAAGAGATTTTAAGAGCAATAATAGCAAGCGAAAAGCAAACGGTCGAAGTAATTAAATTAACCAGGTTGCTTACATTTTTAACAATAGCTTTGGTACTTATTGGATTAATACAAATAGGTCTTATGTTAGTCAAACCATAGTTTGTAGAAAACAACTACTTCTCAATGTTACTTGAAGTTATGCCATCGATTATTTCTTTAAATAAATCTATTGAATAATAAGTTTGAACTATTGATAGGACTGTTACAAAAAGCTTTATGAATAGAGTGACGTTGATTCCAAATTGAGCATATAGTGGAATGATTGGCTCAGGTAAATTCATAAAAGACATTAATATCAAAACAACCAAGCAAAATAAAATTACTTTTGTTGAAAAAATATAATCTCCGGAAATTTCCCGTCCTGTTTTGGTTGAACTAACAAATTGAATAAATTTATTTGAACCTTTTGATGATCCAATCATTGCTGTGGACAAAAACATATACACCATTGTTAAGATCATTAACAATACTCCTAAAATTGTGGCAAGTGCAGGGATAATTAAGTCTAAATTGCTATTGTTTACAATATTGGCCGAAGTAATAATCAAGGTTATGCAAAAAGAAATTATTAATGCGATAAGAATATCCTTAAAAAAGTCTTTTTTCACAGCTTGAGCTCACCTTTATTTTTCTTATTTTCAAATTCTGTTTTTAACAATTTGAATAGTTCTTTGGATTTCTTAATGGAGTCCTCTTTTTGGAAAAACACTTTTGATCTTACATAACCTTCCATCAGTTCGTCATTAACTTTAACGCCCTTTCTTTTGATATCAAATTGGCTAAGAAAATCAGGCAGGTTAACTTCATCCGCAAAGAGTTCTTTTACTTTTTCGTCAGTAGTTAATTCACTAAATATTTCACTCAATTTTGGGATGACTGCATCCTTTTTTACATATTGTATTGCAAATTTTATTGAAATCCTTGCGCTCAAATTATTATATAAATTCAGAACTTTTTTTGAAGCTATTTTACTTAATAAGGCAGCAGTGCGTTTATCATCTAAATTTTTTAAGGAGATTTGAAAACTCGCTATCTCCTCATTTTTAAACTTATTATACCTTTCTTTAAAAGTTTCATTTGTTTTAGGAATCTTATTTATTTGCACATCTTGGGTTAATTGATTTTTAACTAATTTCATCAACAACAAGCATAATATTTGGCCTCCGGCAGTTTGAAACCCGCTCTCCATCATTAAAATTAAATTCTTCCCATTTTTTTTCATCAAAAAGTTAGAATAGTCATATTTGAAGTAACCAAGAGAGTCTATTTTTTTGCTCTTGAAATTTGAAGGAACTCCTTTTGCAACTTTGTAATATTTTGAGGTTAATTTTGGGGATAATATGCGCCCAAAATAATATCCTTCTTTATTATCTATCTCAAGGGTATAGCTAGTGCTATCATGCGGTAATTCAGTTTTAACCTTAGAAATGCTATTTATTTTATCTAGTGTTTCCGTAAGGTTAATCTCAGCATCCTTTCCTGAAGAATCCGTCTCATTTGCATATAGGTCATAGTAGTAAAAAAGTATATCGTCAGGCATCTTAACCAAATTATCTCTTACAAAAAAGAACTTATAAATTAATCATTCTGTCTAAATACTGCTTAATGGCCATCTGATTTTAAAAATCCCTAGTTATTGTTGGTTTCAATAAGGGTGCCTTTTCGATTACAAAGACTTGTCATAAGAAAACGTCAATAGTTTTAATTTTAAACTTGCTCTGAAAAGCGCTTTGAAGATAGTCTAAAGAGGTCGCTAATTCGTAAGCCATATATTGCTTAGCATCAATGTTGAACGTTTGCATTTTTGGTAAATTTACCATACGTTTTGCATTTCCTTCATCTAAAACAGAATTAATAGATTTAATACAGGTCTTAATATTTGAGGATCTTACAATCTTTGTCAATGCTTTCTCTGTGCTTCCCCCAAACTGTTTTTCTAAAAAATCCTTTTTTAATGTTTTAAGGCGATCTTCTCCCATAAACGCCAAATCAAAGAGTGAAATGTAATAACCCCTTTTGGGAGTCCTTTTTCCAGTTGGTTTTTCATCATAATAACAAATCAAGTCTGTCTTTGCTTCACGATTTATTTTATCAATTATTTGTCGCAGTGTCTTTTTTGAAATAGTTGCGTTGGTTATAAGATTTTTTGAATCATAGTTTAACAAGTCTTTTTTGTAACAGTATTTTTGCTCCAGTGTAGTGTTTAAAATTTTTAGAAATAATTGCTTTCTCAAGCCATTGATTCTTTCTTGGCCTATTCCACACACATAACTCGCAAAACGATATCGTGTAAGTCGCCTTGTATCAAATTTCTCTATTACTGCTAGGGCTCGTTGATTTTGGTTGTAGTTTCTTATTTTCACATCAACACCATGGGGGACACTAAATCAATGTTAGTATAATCAATTTAAAAAGCAGCAATACATATATGGAAGAAAAAAATAACCTTGGAAACATAAGCGGAAGTAGCCCGCACACAGCTACTGTAGAAAACGAAGGCAGTCTAGTGAAATATGCCAAGAACTTGGCCAATGATGCGCTAGACTTCATTCGAGTAGAAGAAAATAGTAAAAAACCAGTAGAAAAAGAGTGGCAGAAAGGAGGTACAACTCAAAAATATAATTCAACAATCCTGAATGATCACATAACCAAAGGAGGAAATATTGGTTTGCTCTTAAGGAATGGGATTATAGATTTTGAGATAGAGGGCACAAAAAAGGCAAATGGCAATAAGCCAGAAGAGTTTGAAAGACTAATAAGTTTAGCAAAAGAATTGCCAAAAACATTGTCTTTCAAAACACCCAGCGGGGGTGAAAGAAGAATATATAACTGCCCTGAACTTCAAAAAACAATTCAAGCAGAGCCTTACTTAGAAATAAGAGGCGTCAATGGAGTTCAATCAGTAATTTACGGAAAAACTCCTGAAGGAGACTACTCAGTCAAAGATGACTTGCCAGTATCCACAATAACTTTAGAAGAACTAATGAGCACATTTTCTGAATTCTTAGATAAAGAAAAGGAAAAAACAACAGTCATAAACAGTAACAAAATTAGTCTAAGCATAAACAAAGTTGCAAATCTTTCTAACTTAAAGTGGAAAGGCAAAGAATACCAAGGTTCACACCCAGTTCATGGATCAACTACTGGAAACAATTTCACAATTAATCCTACAAAAGACACTTGGTATTGTTTTCGTCACCATTGTGGAGGCGATGCCTTATCTTTGCTGGCTATACAAAGAGGAATCATAACCTGTGAAGAGGCATCTAAAAAATTAAGGAAGGAAAAATTCAAAAAAACACTTGAAATAGCAAAAAATGAATTTGGAGTTATTATTCCTGAAGAAAATTCTCTTCTTCAAGAAGTTCAAACTCTAGATTTAATTGACTTTTCAGAGTTCAACCCCGTCTTTCAAGATACTCACTCACATTTAACCAACTTTGACTTAATAGACAATGAAGTTGGCCTACAAGGTAGCGAGTATTACTCAGTAAAAAAAGCACTAACCTATTACGCTGAATCAATGCGACAAGCACCAATTTGCTTCTATACAGGATCAGAAGCACAAGATAATCGCTTTCATTATGGCGCAATGATTGGACCTGGAAAAGGAAAGGGAAAACTAAAAGGAATTGCTAGAGCAAACCCATTGTGTAGCGAAATTAATGGTGCCAGAACCAATCTAGAACAATTAATAGGAAAAATAATGTATGAAAAAGGGGGAAAGGAAGTAGAGAATCCAGGTTATTTTGCTAGTGTAGGTTTAATAGCCGATGAAGCACAAAATCTGCTTAATGAACAAGATAGCAATTTGGCATCAATAATGGCTGAGATAAGAAAAGCCCTTGATCCATTCACAAAGAATATCCCTGATAAGAAACTTGTCAATAATAAACGCGCTTTAAGGTATTCCCCAGAATGTAGATTGAAAGTCTTAATTCACGAAACTACTTTAGAAACATGTTTTTTTGACTTAGGCACATTCAGAAGACTGTTCTTTTTCAAAATTTCTCCAAAAAATATTACAAAGGCAGATACAAACCAGAATTATTACCGAACCTCAAAAGAAAATATGCTAAAAGAGTTGTATAAAAATAAAATATATTCTTCAGGCCTAGTCTTTGAAAAAAAAGAAATTGATTTGTGCTTAGAATACACAGACTATTTTAGAAGGTTTTTACTAAATCACCCAAATAAACGGGCTAAAACATTAGGAATAATGTGGCATTTTTCATTGCCCCAAATGTTCTTTAGAATGGTTGGAATATTAGCAATAGCTAGGGGAGAAACAAAGCCAACAGAGCAAACAATTAGTTTTGCATGCTTTGATTGTATCCAACTATTACTTGAAACCATAAAAACATACGGAAACAATAGCTGCTTAACTTTGTCAAGAACATACTGGAAAACGACAGATCAAGAAGCTGCTATGTTCTTAGAGTGGTTGTACACAAACGGAGCCACAAGTGAATCCGCCACCACAGTCACCATTAATGAGGCAATAGATAAAATGGCTAATCTGAAGGGAATAAATGAACGCCAAGCTAAAAAAGAATTATATAAATTGCAGAATTTGCAAGGCTTGATTGACAAAAAACAGGTTGGCCAACATGGATCAAAAGTCTGGATTACTTTTAATCCAGAAACTAGTGGAGGTATCGAATTAGCAGACTACCCATCAATAGATTTGCTTGAGACCTTGAAAAAAAAGAAAGATGAATTACATAAGTCAAATGTCGAGGGGGGCACTCAGTCCCTCCTCGCCAGTATTCCATTACGCGAAACTAAAAAATAGTTTTTTATAAAAATATTATTGTGAAACATGACACTATGCAGTGCCTCCCTCAGATTTTTTTTAAAATTATAAATATATAAAAATATTGAACACACAAAACCATGCAAAAAAAGCTCATACATATTGCGCTTTTCTGTCTGCATTAATATAATATGCAAGAAAAAATATGCTGTCCTGTTCAAAACACAGCATTTATCGGACTAAAATTTTATAAAAAATGACGTGGAAATGTCTGAAGCCCAGCTGCTTTAACAATAGTGCAATACTGTTCAAAAGCTTTTGAATTGAAGCAATTACCCCCAGTATAAAGTGTTAAACGACCTGGGGGGCATTTTTTATAAACTATAAAATCAACCACCCAAAAATGAGGTCAATCCAATATTTTCAAACACCATCGGAGCAAAAATACTTGCTGCATAATAAGCTAAAGCTTGCAAGCATTATAACATAACTTGAAAGTTATAAAAGATGTTTTATTAGGTACTTAATCAAGGTGATACTATGGAAACAAATGAACAATTTCAAATGCATCCCGTGGAATGCGAAAAAGCTTCAAATGGCCTCGATTCCCCAGCCAAAACCGGCGGCTGCATGATAAATGGAGGCCTTGTGGCCCTCACAGCTGGTTCGAATACCGGTCTCAAACATAACTGGATTTCGAGACTTGATATAGACTTTTTGAAGGCGCTTTCATGGCATCAATTACAGGAACTGAATTGACAAAACAACAAGTGATTTTTATGAAAAAGAAAGAATTTGATATTTCTGACAAACACAAATTAATTGTTAAAGAAAACACTTCAAACGATTTAGACACTTACTTTACAGTTAAACATTCTCCCATTCATTCACACACATTTTATAAAAAACATCCAGATAAAGAAATCTCAGGGGTTGTTGTATCTCATTTGGATAAAGATAATCGGCACCCACAAAAGCCAATTATTTTAGACTCAAGTGCTAAAATTGATGTTTCTGATAAAGATATAATTAAGGAAGATGAAATAAAACATCTTCGATTTTTTCCTCTCTCAAAAACTAACGAACTTGCTCAAGACACGATTATCAGAACGCAATCAGGAGGAATTAATTTTGACAAAGTTCCTATTTTAACCTTTGAAGAATTTGATTCGCCTGAATGGGCAACCGCATTAATTATTCATGAAAATGAACTGTGTCTTATTGGAAAAAAAGGAAGTTTCCACAGAATAGTTGGGCTAATTGATATTTCAAATATTGATTATATGTGCAAACCATTAAAGGAAGTGTACCCACAAATCCCTGATTCGATTATAGAGGGTATAAAAAGAATTATTATTGAAAAAACAAAATAGAAAAGAGTATGGTTTAATTTTTTTAATAGAGTTAATTAAATTTATTTACTTTGTGTTTTGATATTTACTTTTTATCACCAACAATCAATTTTTCTTAATTATTGGTTTTTTTGCTTGTTGTAACTTTTTTTTCATCTCGTTGTAATCATATCTTTTATTTGCTAAATCATATATTGTGGCCATGCCAGCTGTTAAACATATTACGGGCATTTTGTCTTTCATTTTTAATTGAGTTTCCAGCATAACTTTGGAAACAACTAAGTCATCT
>JAPLVQ010000162.1:4074-14985 GCA_026397035.1 Candidatus Iainarchaeum sp. | reverse complement strand
CTCAGCAAAAATTGACTGTCCAAAAGAACACATCGGAAAAAAGGCTTACGTCATAATACTAAAAAAATAAGTCTTTTCCCACAAAAAACCCAAAAATTCATCAATTTATACGCAAAGCCCTTGGAGTGTTATTTAGTTTTAGTTAATATTTTGAAAGTTTGAGATATTTGGATTATTTTCAAATATGCTTTTTAGTGTTTGTTTTTATTATTTGAATTTGTTATTATTTTAACACATCCCCTGTTTCATTGCTCCAAAAGATTAAATCCAGCTCGTCAAAAGGAATTCCTTGTTTTTTACAAAATTGCTTCATTTTTTCTTCAATTTCAAGATATCTTTTCTTTGTGAGTGTTTTTGGGATTTCAACTAGTACTTCGCAAGTTTTGAGGTTTTTGAGAATGTGTCTGTCAAGAATTGCTATTTCTTTTCCAAAACCGATGTTTCTCAAAAAATGCGAGGCTTCTTTCATCCCATAACCATTAACTTCTTTTAATAAAAATTCCCTGCATTTAATGGCGTCATTTGGAAGTCCATTTTCTTGAAGTATTTGTTTAATTTTGTGAGAGGGAAACCTCTTTTGGGCTTCTACAAGCCGCAAGGCTTTTGTCCGGTAAAATCTGACATTTTTTAAAAAAATTTCTTTCTCTTGTGCCCCGCCTCTGTCCAATAAGTGATGCTCTTTTAAAAGAGTTATAGTTTTCATTGCTTGTTTTGCAGAGCTTTGCGGAGTAAGCAGGCAAAAACAAAGTTCCTCATACACTTTTTCTTCAGAACTCCAAATCTTACTAAAATCAGTCAAGGCTTGTTTTATTTTTGAGTTAATATGCGGGCTTGCTATACAAGTGTTATTCAATTTTAAAGGCTCTTTTAAAGGCTTTTTTTGTCCTGTTTCACAATTATGCTTAAACACTCTTTTTGAGTTGTTCTTTATTTGATTAATCTTATGATTACTTTTCATATCATCATACTTTATTAGATTCGTCAGGTTTAAACCATTTTCTAGCCAAGAGTTGGTACAATATTCGAATGCACTAAATAGTGTTAATTATTTAAACAAACTAATGTATAATCTGTATTAGTAGTGGGTAATTTTTTTATTAAAAGGTGAAGTATTGTGCTTGAATCAATAGCATTTATCCCAGACGGGAACAGGCGTTATGCAAAGCTTGCAGGGATTTCTTTTGCAAAAAGTTATTCTGTTGGCACACAAAAAGCATGGGATGTTCTTGAATGGCTGAAAAAATACCCTTCGATAACTACAGGCTCATTTTATACTTTTTCATTAAAAAACTTCCAACGCTCTAAACTTGAGCTGTCTGTTTTAATGAAAATTTTTGAACACGAACTCGACAAAGTAAAAAAGAAAAAAATAATAGTCGAGAATGGTATTCGCTTAAGATTTATTGGGAAAAGAGAATTGTTCTCAAAAAGTCTGCAGAAAAAAATGACTGAAGTTGAGAAATATACTTCCCAGTTTGACTCAAAAGTCATAAATCTTGCACTTGGCTATGACGGTCAAACAGAAATAATTGACGCCACGAAAAAGTTCGCAAGTGATGTTGCTTCTAATAAGATAACGCCTAATGAGCTTGACACGGAAACATTTAGGCATTACCTTTACTCTGATTTCAAAGCGCCTGATTTAATCGTCCGCACATCAAAAGAACAGCGCTTAAGCGGATTTTTGACTTACCAAAGCTCCTATTCTGAACTCGCCTTCATTGACAAATACTGGCCAGAGCTAACAGAAACAGATGTTGATAAAATAGTTTTTGACTATGAGACTAGAGAAAGAAGATTTGGGAAGTAAGTATTCAATGCAAGCCGGCTTTTTTTGGATTATATTTGCTTATCCAAAAACATTCCTATTACTTTATTTATTTCCTCAATTTTATCTGCCTGAAACCTATAATCATGTCCTGAATCAATTTCATAAAGTTGTTTTGGGTTTGCTGATTTTGCATAAGCATTTCTGACTGACTCTGGCGTAACAATAGTGTCTTTTTTGCCCAAAAAATATAATTTTGGCTTACTACATTTAGAAAGTGCGTCAAGCATAGTATATTGAGCTGCATCTTCAAAATAGCTTAATGGCAATTCGAATTTTATTTTACCTCCAAAAGGGTTATCACGGTAATTAATTGCAAAATCTTTGTCTTTTAACTTTTTATTTATCTGGCTGGGTTGTGAGTTTGACATTGCAGCGATAATATGAGACACATATTTATTTTGTGTACCTGCAAGCATTGCCATGCTACCTCCTCTACTATGCCCCATTAGAACGGTTTGCTTGTTGCCAAAATGGGTAATGATTTCATTGATAGCTTTGAGATAATTAGTCATAGTATAAAGTTTGATACCCCCTGGGCTTTCCCATGCGCCTGGAGGGTCAAAAGAAAGCGCATAATATTTTTTGCTTGAAAGGTAATCGACATGGCTATGCATATGCAAATAATCCTTAGTATCAAGTCTGCCGGGCAAAACAAGCGCAAGTTTCTCGGAATCAGGAGTTCCTTTTGCATAAACTGCTAGTTCAAAACTCTTGACTTTTAGTGTGTTCATTAGTTATCCCTTCTGCTAATCAATTTTGGCAATTAAGTTTGAATTATTTATGAAATATTTCCTCAGTCTTCTTTATTTCCTCTTTTATTCCTTTTATGTAGTCATACTTTTTAACTTCTTCAGAATTAACCCAAGCATAATCAGTAAAAGAACCTTCTTCAAGCTTTATTTCCCCTGTTTTGTATTTTGCCGCGAATTTTATAAGAACCACTGGTATTCCATCAGGCCGGATAAATGCAATATTATTGATGTACTCAAGCCCATCTTTAATTTCAATACCCGCTTCCTCAAACACTTCTCTTTTAAGAAGACTTTCAATCGCATTCTCATAATCAAGTATATCCCCGTTTATTCTAGTCGGCTTTGCGATGTCAAGGTCGTTCCATTCAAGTTTTCCGCCAGGAACAGCATATTTTTTAGGATGAGCCGTTTCTCTTTCACTTCTTTTTAGTATCAAGCATCTTTTATCACTTTCTCTATAAATAACAACATTTGCTACAAAGTAAAACAATTTGTTTTCTTTGGCATGTTCAATACTAATTTTTTCTGCAGGCATGTCTTCACCATTTGGTTAAAAATAATAAATATTAATAGCCCCTCCCAGATTCGAACTGGGGTCCGCGCCTCCAGAGGGCGCTATCCTTGGCCACTAGACGAAGGGGCTTTTGAAAAACTTGTTTTTCAATAATGAAATTATGATTTAAGAAAATTTATAAACAGGATTATTCAGTTATTTTGACATTTACTGATTTGGTTAACTAATTAATTTACATATGCTTTTTAGCTCGTCAAGAACTTTAGTAGTGTCCCCGCAAGGAAAAAGTATTTTGGGTTTCTGGCAAGTTTTCCAATAAATTTGCTTGGTTCATCCATGTCTCCCTCTTTTTCCAGGAATTCTTCAATTCCTTTCTGCTTTAATTTTATGATCAAATCATCAATTTCTTTGTCCTTTAATCCGTTCAAAAACCTTCTTAGTTTCCAGTGTAGTCGAAGCTCTTTATTTATTGAGTCTAATTGCTTTTCGTACTCGGAAATGTTTGCTTTTCCTTTCGCAACTTGGGCAATTATCTCCCCTAGCACATTTCCCGCTTTCATTCCAAAAATTATTCCTCCTCCTGTAGTCGCTTTTGTTTGAAAAGCCGCATCGCCGACAATAGCAAGATTATTTTTTGCGATTCCCTGTAATGGAGGACCGCATGGAATTAATGCCGAATCAGCTTTTCTAATTCGGCTATTTGGAAATCTTTTTTTAACAAATTCTCTAAATCTTAAATTTACATCTTCTCCAAGCGTAGTTCCGATTCCAACTTTTGCTTTTTCCTTACTGATTGGAATAACCCATCCAAAGAAGCCTTTTGCGAATTCCCCTAAATGAACTTCCACAATTTTGTCATTAAATTCTCCGGTAAGTGTTGTTTGCATTGTATGTACATAATTCTCTTTAGGTACTTGTATTCCCATAAGGTGACGTACAGTTGAATTAACCCCGTCAGCGCCGATTACATAATCTGATTTTCTTAATTCTCCCCTCCCGCCGGCTTGAACAAAAAGAGTATTATTCCTGACATCAATTAATTTAGTCTGGGTAGCAACGTGAATATTTAGTAATCTTGCTCTCCTAAGAAGCATTTGATCAAATTCTTTTCTGTTTACAACAAATGCGACAGTTTCTTTTCGCTTAACTTCTATATATTGACCAGAAGGAGAATAAATTCTCGCTCCTTTGATTTCATTTTGCAATGATTTTCCAGGGAGTACTCCAAGTTCTTCCAGCCCTTTTTTTGAAATTAGTCCCGAACAATGTTCCGGCTCGCCAATATCTTCATGTTCTTCAAAGACATTAACATCAATCCCGTTTTCTTTTATTTTCATCGCACACGCGAGCCCTGCAGGACCTGCTCCAATGATTGCAATAGGATTCAATACAAACACCTTTGTTGTTTATGTAACTGCTTACTTTGGGGAAACAAATCCGACTATTTATTAACTATTAATTATATTAACTATTAATTATATTAAATATTGGTTAATTTTAATTGAAAATGCAAATTTTGATTAAGTTTTTTTAAAATGACCTTTGTCCTAATTCTAAACTTATTTTTGCCCCCACATTTTCTTTTCTTGTTTTGGTTCGGATGTTAAATGATCTACTATTGATTTGCCTTTTCCAAATTCATTCCCCTTTGATCGTCCTTTAATAATAATAAAACCCACTATGATAAGAATAATTAGGATTATAACCACTATAATTACGACTAATGTAATTTCACCAAATGCTGGCAGTGGCACTATATTTTCAGAAGTCTCAAGTTGTTCAATAATTAATGGAGGCGTTGTAAAAGCTACTATTACCCCTTCTTCCATAAGTTTATTGGCGTCAAGTGAGTTTAGTTCGCCAACCCCATAAATAATTGTTGCACTTGCGCCTTTTACCACCGGAACACTAAATTCAATAACAGGATCTTCCAAAAGAACTCTATAATTTGCGTCTGTAATAATATTTTTTGCGGAAATTAAAAGCTCTTTTGGGATTGTTTCAACTATCTTAACAATATTGTCATTAGTGTCATTTTTGAAAGTTATCCTTATTTCAAATTGTAATTTATCACTAGAACCCGCAGATACAAGCACTATTTGTCTTTGAATCCCCGAACTAATGATTCTTTGTGCAAGTATTGGGGCATCATTTTGTTTTATTCCCGCTTTGATTAAGTCGCTTACCAAAATATTTCCATCATAAAGGTAATTTTTTGTTTCTTTCTCCTCAATTTTCGCTGTCGCTATGAATTCATTGTAAAGAGTAAGTGCATTATTTGCTTTATCTGATGCCGAAACGGGGGATGCGTTTAATTCTGCTTTTGCCCCGCTAAGTAGAGCATCCGCGCTGCTCTTTTTTGAGCTCAACAAATCAGGAAGCTTAAGTCCAGCTTTAGCGAAAGTTACCAGTATTCCGTCAGCTGTTGGTTTAATATTTTCTGCGAGGGAAATCGCTTTTGTGGCTGTTTGTAATGGGGTTAGTATATTCTCAATAGTAATTGTTCTTGTGATTGAAGTCTTGTTTCCTGCTTTGTCAAAAACGTTTGCTTTTAATTCGTAAGAAGTACTATCAAATTGAAGGGTATTTAAATCAAAATAATAATTGTATCCAGCAGATACACTATTTTCTTTCACAGCTCCATAAAGAACGCTTTTGAATTCAAATTCTACTTTGTCAATGAGTTTGTTATCGATAACATTAATTCTTGGAGAGGTATTATCAATAATTACATAAGAAACATTTGTCCCTGCTGAACCGCTTGCCTCGCACCAAAAACCCACTTTCTCATTGTTTGTTGAAACGTTTACTGTAAAATTTTGCGAAAGCGAAGTAGTGCTTGAAGAGCTTGTTGCAAGTTCCCCGCTTGAAGTGTTTGGATTATAATAAGCATATTTTATTTTAGCACCTGTTGCGCTGCTTGAATAATTACAAACTACTGCCAATACATCCCCATTTTTTGCATAATTGGCAGTATTAGTTCCTTTATTTATGCTTATTGTGGCATTAGTTGATTGGGGTATTCCGCTGATTTCTGAAGTGAAATCACTGTAATTTCCTGCAGAATCTTTAGTTCTAATTTTGTAAGTATAAGTTGTCCCGTTAGTTAATCCAGTTGATTCATAGCTTGTACTTGTTGCATTAACATCGGCAAGATATGCTCCTCCTTTGTAAACTTGTACATAGTAATTTCCTGATGCGTTATCAGCGCTTGGAGCAGTCCAAGAGAGGGTTATTGCGCTATTATTGGTACTTATACCAAGATTTGTTGGAGCGCTTGGAGCAACCCTGTCAAGTGAAACATTTCGTGAAATTGCATTTGAATCCGGCATCCAGTTACCTGCATTATCCCTAAATTTTATGTAAATAGTTTTGTTGCCGTCATTGTTATTGCACCCATAAGTCGTGGAAACAATATTAAAATCTGAAATAGTTGCAGCAATACTCGCTTCATACCATGGTCCTGTTGAAGAGCAAGAGAAAGCAACTTTTCCGCTTGTTACACCTGAAACTGCATCAGATGCTGTAGCACTTGTGAAAGAGGGCCCAGTATTGTTTGTCCAAGAAGCTGCGTAAGTTGAAGTAATACTCCCATTATACGGTGCGGTTGTATCAACTTTAAAGGTATAAGAATCATGTTTATTATTCCCTAAAGAATCATTTGCATCGATAACCATTGTATGTGTTCCTTCAATTAATGAAGAAAGTGTATCTCCATCATTTATTGCAACTCCATCAAAAATAATTGCAGAGGTAATTGGGGTGGAAGCGTCACTAAAATTAAAATCAACTACAAGACTAGTTAAATTATAATCCGCTCCAGATACAGGATATGCAGTGTAAGTAGGACCGGTTGAATCAATTTTTATGTGTTCGCTGCTTGAAACAGAATAATTCCCGTCAAGACTTTTTAAGAATGCATAAATAATGTGATTTCCATCGGATGAACTGCTAAAAAAAGCTGAAGTCATGATAATCGGGGTTGTGTTGCTATCTGTACAACTGCTTCCTGAAGCTGTGTCGGTACTATTAAAGCAAACTGCGCTTAAAGGATTACCTTCTTCAGGAGTAAAATTTATTGTTGTTACTTGAAAACCGCTTATGCTTCTTGCGGTATTTCCAGGAAAATTATTAAAATCAAGCCCACTTCCGGTCCAAGCCAGAGGGGCAGCGAGTGAGAAGCTTATTCCAAAAATTAATAGAACTATTAAACTAATCCACTTTAAACCCATTTAACCCACTTTTTTTGAATTAATTAGAGCATAAGTCTTTATTAATCTTGTCAAAAAGCCATGCATTTAAAAATTCTAAAAAAATTGTTGCATATTCTCCTTTCCCAAGTTCAAATTCAAGCTCAGTATTTCTGTTAATGTCCTTTTTTTCATTAATATTGGTTTTCGTCTTAAACTTATTGACAGCAAAAAAAGTTTTCCTTTCAAGCAAGCCTTTTCTAAAATTCAATTCAAATTCATTTGGCTGAATCAATAGTTTTCTTTTAAAAGCAAGTGATGCCGATAAAGGCGTTTTTGTTTCATTAATTATGCCAAAAACATTTTTCGGCTTTTTTTCAATAGCAAGAAGCACAAGTTCACTGTTAAATCGTTTTGCCTGCCATGCTTTAATCAAGATCCTTAAACTCTTTGGCTCAACAAAGTTAAAAGCACCTAAAAAGTCTTTTGGATTATTTTTTAGAAAATCAAAAATAGGCTCTTTTTTTGTTCCGCTAATAACTTCGTTTTTTATTAATTCTTCCCAGTTTCCCCAATCTTTCTCAATAGCATTTTTTATTGCAATGCTTCTGTTGGAATCTTTGTTAGTTATTTTAGTTAAAAAAATTTGCAGTGCACTTTTGAAATCGGCTTTTTGTAGAAACTCAATTATTTCTAAGTTTTTCTTGTCAAATCGCTGTTTTCCAAAATAATTGCACACAAGCTCTTTTTTTGGATAAAAATATTTCAAGCTCTTTTTTTCCTCCGTGGTCAGCTCAACAACTACTCTAAATTTGTTTCCCCTGTGAGAGCCAATATGAATTCTTTCATTTGAACAACCAACAAATTGAATTTTATAATCTCCTTCACTAAGCCCAGGAAGTTTTTCATTCATACTTTCTTTGTCATTTATACTTTTATTATTATTTTCAGCTTTTTTGTTTTCTATTTTGTCGTTTTTAGTTTTTTCAGTCTCTATTTTTGTGTCTCTAACATTTGTATTATCCATTTTTTCTTCAGTACAAAACCATTGTTTTGTGGTCGCATTCTTATCCTTCATTCCAGCAAAATAAGATTTAACCTTAATCAATTTAACCGCTTGAGAATGGCTAATCCCGCTTTTTTCAAGAATGTAATAGTAATATCTCCCCTTTTCACTGAGTTTTGGACTAAAAATTTCAGAAACAAAGAATGTTTTTGGGGATAAAATGAAGTTCATAAATTAAGTTTTGCGGGATTACAGTTAAATTACTTCCTGCCAACGCTAATATACTCAAAACCAGCTTTTTTCATTTCATTTGGTTCATAAATGTTTCTTCCGTCAACAATAATTGGCTGTTTCATCAAACTCTTTAATCTTTTCTTATCAATATCTCTAAATTGATCCCATTCAGTTGAGATGAATAGTAAATCAGCGCCTTTTGCGGTATCATAAGGATTTGAAAAATATTCTATTTGTGGAAATATCTTTTTGAAGTTATCTTCAGCCACGGGATCAAAAGCGCTAATTTTAACTCCTGCTTCAATAAGTTTTTTAATTATTGTTTCAGCAGGGGCATTTCTTACATCGTCAGTTTTAGGTTTGAAAGCCAGCCCCAAAACAGCAACTTTTTTGCCTTTTGTAGTTTTGAGCGCAAGTAATATTTTTTTCAAAACAAATTCAGGTTGTTCGTGATTTACTTTATCTACTGCTTTAATTATTTGTAACTCAACCCCTGCTGATTTAGCAGAGTACAAAATGCCTTTAACATCTTTTGGAAAACAACTTCCTCCATAACCAATTCCTGCATGAAGAAATCTTGAGCCAATTCTTTTGTCAAGCCCCATTCCTTTAGCGACTTTAGTTACATCAGCGCCGACTACTTCAGCATAACGTGCAATTTCATTAATAAAAGAAATTTTTGTTGCTAGATATGCATTACTAGCATACTTAATCAGCTCGGCGGATTTTGTGTCAGTAACTATTATTGGATTCTCCACTCTTTCAACTGCCTTGTAAAGATGCTTCATTATTTCAGCAGCTTTCTCACTTTCTGTTCCAATAATAATCCTGTCAGGATTAAAGAAATCTTTCATTGCCGCGCCTTCGCGCAAAAATTCGGGGTTTGAAACAACATCAAACTCTCCAGAATAATTCTTCTTAATTATATTCTTGACTGCTTCTGCGGTTCCAATCGGGACAGTACTTTTATTCACAATTACTTTATATTTGTTCATTGCTTTTCCAATTGATTCAGCTACAGAATAAACCTGGCTTAAATCAACGCTCCCATCAGAATTCTCAGGAGTGCCAACGCAAATGAAAATAACTTCACTTTCTTTAACAGCTTCTTTTAACTCAGTAGTGTAATAAAGTCTTTTTTCACGCAGATTAATTTCCAATAATTCTCTCAAACCAGTTTCATAAATCGGGGGAATACCTCCATTTAATGATTTTACTCTGTCTGAGTTAATATCCACACCAATACAATCATTTCCAAGATTTGCAAAACAAACGCTTGCAGTGAAACCCACATACCCAGTTCCAATAACACAAATATTTGTCATAGTTAATTGATATGTTCTTTTGTTTATAAGGATTTTAGTTCAATTATAGTAAGTATTTTGATCTGGTCTGTTTTTTGATTTGAATGACTACTGGTTCAAAAGAGGCTGTTTTTTGGTACAACAATAGAATTTGGACATGTTAGGAATTATTAAAACTCTTTGTCTTTACAATTTATTTGGTGTATTAATTGGAAAAACCTGTTGAAAAAATTGTTCTCCTTTGCGGTGGTAAAGGAACGCGCCTCTGGCCGCTTACTGAAAATATTCCAAAATCACTTGTTAGTTTAAATGGAAAA
This sequence comes from Candidatus Iainarchaeum sp., assembly GCA_026397035.1. Taxonomy (GTDB): domain Archaea; phylum Iainarchaeota; class Iainarchaeia; order Iainarchaeales; family JAAZKV01; genus JAAZKV01. The sequence goes on along the minus strand of JAPLVQ010000162.1, from coordinate 4,837 downwards.
CCAGTTCTCGAATACTTAATGAATCTTTTTGCAAAACAAGGCTTTAAGGAATTTATTTTATGTACTGGTTATAAATCCGAAATGATTGAAAACGAGGTTAAATCATTTTCAAAAAAGGACTGGAAAGTTGATTTTGTTAACTCAGGAGAAGAAGCAACAATTTTAAAAAGAATTAGAGATGCTTCGAAACATGTGTTTTCAAGATTTATTGTCTGCTATGGAGACACAGTGGCGGATGTTGACATAAAAAACCTTATTGACTTTCATAAAAAAAATACTGCGCTTGTTACAAATGTGCTTTATCAAATGGAGAGCCCGTTTGGTTTAATGGAATCAAAAAATGGACTTGTTGTTTCTTACAAAGAAAAACCTCTTTTGCCTTTCTGGTTTAATATTGGGTTTTTTGTATTTGAAAAACAGGCAATTTATGATGTTTTAGATGATGATTGGATTTCATTCTTAAATAAACTTGTTTTAGAAAAAAAGCTTTTTGCACTGGAACACCGTGGAGAACATATTACATTTAACACAGAAAAGGAAAGGGCTGACGCAGAAAGAAAGATAAGCTCTTTTAATCATGTGTTTGAAAGAGATTAATAAACATATTAGGGATTATTTAATTGGGTTTAATTCAAAGTTGTTAGTTGGTGTTGGTTGTTAGTTGGTGTTGGTTGTTAGTTGGTGTTGGTTGTTAGTTGGTGTTGGTTGTTAGTTGGTGTTGGTTGTTAGTTGGTGATTAGTTCAAGTGTATTATTTGTTGGTT
>JAPLVQ010000162.1:0-4010 GCA_026397035.1 Candidatus Iainarchaeum sp. | reverse complement strand
GGGAGCGCAGGTTTCTGTTCTTGTTCAATACAAAGAAAAAGTAAGTAATGTACGCTTAAGTTTTGAATGGGACGAACTTGAAGTTATTGAGGCAGATATTAGAAATCCTGATTCGCTTGCAGCAGTAAAAAAACTTGCTCCAGAAATAATATTTCACTTGGCTGCGTTCAATCATGTTGGAAGAAGTTTTACTAATGTACAAGAATGTTTTGATGTTAATGCAAAAGGAACAGCAAATCTACTTGAGGCTTATAATGATTATGAACGATTTGTTTACACCTCAACAAGCGAAGTATACGGCTTACAGGAGAGTACCCCGTTTGTTGAGACAATGATCCCTCGCCCGCAAAGTCCCTATTCAGTAACTAAATATTGCGGTGAATTATATGCTTTAATGAAACAAAGAGAAAAAAATCTTTCAATCTCGGTAATTCGTCCGTTTAATGTATTTGGAATGTACCAGTCTCCTTCAGCGGTTATACCAGATCTTATAATCAAAGCCCTTAAAGGAGAAAGGATAAGCACTACAAAAGGAGAACAGACACGAGAATTTAATTTTGTTGAAAATACAGTAGATGGATTCATGCTTGCTGCGCAAAAAAAAGAAGCTATAGGTCAAGTAATTAATATTGGCGGTGGAAAAGATTTTGAAATATCTATAGCAGACTTAGTGAAAAAAGTGGCTAGGTATTCTAATTCAAAATCCGAACTAGGGATAGGTGATATCCCGTATAGACCAAACGAGATATGGCGAATGTATTCCGATTCTTCAAAAGCAAAGAAATTGCTTGGATGGGAGCCAAAAATATCTTTTGATGAAGGTTTGAAAAGAACAATTGAGTGGTTTAGGGCATATTTTGACGAGTTTGAAAAAAAAAACTCTCCACTGAATAGACTCTGACCGTTTTGATATTTGATAATTATATTATTAATGTTAAACAAGCTGGTTGAATTAAAGTGTAATTAAATTAGATTAGTTGATTTTTGAGGTTTAAGTTTAGTTGGTTCTTGGAGTTTAAGTATTTTGATTTATTTTGTTGATTTAAAATGCGGATTTTAATTACCGGTTCGGCAGGATTTATTGGTTTTCACACAGCGAAACGCTTCTTAGAAAAAGGGGATGAAGTTATTGGTATTGACAATTTGAATGATGTGACTGGCGATGCTCTTAGTTTTGAGCTAAAACTAACCCGAAATAAAATACTTTTAGAAAATAAAAATTATCATTTTTACAAAACAAATATTGCATCTTATGCTGAACTTCTTTCTATTTTTGAAAAAGAAAAACCCCAAATAGTTATTCATCTTGCTGCACAAGCAGGGGTAAGGTATTCATTAGCGAATCCTTTTATTTATGAAGAAAGCAACTTGAAGGGTTTTTTGTGCGTACTTGAAGCAATGAGACACTCAAAAATTAATCAATTAATTTATGCTTCTTCTTCTTCAGTTTATGGTAATAGTCAACAAGTCCTTTTTTCTGAAACCGACAGGGTGGATAATCCAATTTCTATTTATGCAGCGACAAAAAAATCAAATGAGGAAATGGCTTATACTTATCATAAATTATTTGGTTTACATACTACAGGTTTGCGATTTTTTACAGTATATGGTCCTTATGGAAGACCAGATATGGCATTGTTTTCATTTGTGAAATCAATTAAATCAGGTGAAGAAATAAAATTGTTCAATAATGGGAAAATGATGAGAGATTTTACTTTTGTTGATGATATAGTTGATGGAATTATGCTAACGGTTGAAAAAAATTGCGCTTGCGAAATATTTAATCTTGGAAGAGGGGAAAGCAGAGTTGTGCTTGAATTTGTTAGAGCGATTGAGAGTTCTTTAAATATGAAAGCGAAGATTAATTTAGCCTCGCTGCAAGTGGGAGATGTACTTAAGACATCCGCTGATATCTCCAAAGCACAAAAAATGCTTGGTTACTCGCCAAAAATTAGCCTTGAAAAAAGTGTTGATTTATTTTGTAAGTGGTATAATGAATCTTATAAATCTGGATAAATTTATTTGTACTGTATTTTTGGGATGAGAAGTATTTGTCTTTTTTTACTATTTTTTTATTAAGCAGTTCATTTTTGTTTTGTAAAATAGTATCCTTTTATTATTCCAGCGGGCCATATTAGCGCGCGCAAAAACGAACTAACAGTTATTAGTAAACAATTGGTTATTGAAACTTTTCCATAAGCGCCGTTAATAAATAAAAATTTAAAACAAAGTATGAAATACATTAAGAAAAAGGAAAGTGGAATCCAAATTAAAGTTAATGGAGAAATAATTATTGCTCCAATTACTGCAAGTATCTCTAGAGCAATAAACCCAAGATAAAGACTAATTCTTATTCTTGGAAAAGTTTCGGGATGATTTTTATAAATACTTAAAGCTTCATTTTTTCCGAAGAAATAATTTCTTTTCAGCATATCTGAAAATGTCCTTGGAGGTCCTTTGTGATATCTTATTGCTTTTTCTGCAAGCATTATTTTATAACCCGCTTTTAAAAATCTTTTCCCCAGTTCTCCGTCCTCAATCCAGGTATTCATAAACCCTCCAACTTCTTTTAGCAGCTTTCTTTTAAATGCCCAAGCAAGAAAAGGAACATAATTGTAATCTACTCGATATTTGTAAAATGCATCAAGACTTTTAGTGAAATGATTATTGGGATTCCATACTCTTATCCTATCAATAACTCCGTCCGCCCCTGTATCAAATTTTTTAAGAATTTCTTTAACCCAATCTTCATTTACAATCATGTCAGCATCGAGGTATGCTACAATAGTCCCTTTTGCAACTTTCCAGCCATAATCTCTTGCAAGTCCTCTGCTGCGTGGTTTTATTGTAAATACTTTTACTCTTTCGTTTTTTGCTATCTGGGCAGTATTATCCTTACTCCCATTATCAATTACAATAATTTCAAGCGGTTTTACTGATTGCTTTTTTAATGAACGAATACATTCTGCAAGATCTTTTTCTTCATTGAATGCATTTATTATTATTGAAAAAGTTTGTTTCATTTAATCCCCAGTATCAAACTATTGTTTTGTTATTTAAAATGTTCTTTTTTAAACATTTTTTTCTTTCTTTATTATAAACATGAATCCTTTTTTTATCCAAACAGGTTTATTGGATAATAGCTTATACGAAAAACCAGTTTTTTTGAATAGCTTTGTTATATCCTTATATGAATAAAGTTTAATACACTCGGGATTTATTCTTAAAATTTGTTTTAAATGTCCTATTATTGAATTGTGTGCATGATTAAATGAGGTAATCATGTACTTGTTTGGAGTACTCACGATTCCTTTTCCCTTAAGTTTAAGCACCCTGTTTATTTCAATAAAGGAAGTTTCTGCGTTTGAAAGGTGTTCAATTACTTCAAAAGCAACAAAAGAATCAAATGTTTCCTTTTTGAAAGGAATTTTCTTGCCTTTATATGCCACAAGATTCTTTAATTTTCTTAAAAGGTTTATATCAATCCCTATACATTTTGCTTTTGTTTTATTATTGATCATTTCAGTAAGAAGCCCATGAAAGCACCCAAATTCCAAAATACATTTTCCTTTTTTTGGTTCAAGATACTTTTTAACCAGCTCAAACTGATTATTTATAAGCTCAACTTTTTTTCTTTCAAGATAATCTTCTAGTTTTTCATTTCCAATATTAAGAATTTCCCCTTTTTTTGAGTATTTAGTAACCATTCGACCACATTGTTTAATTTTTTTCATTTATTCAAACAAAATGGGTTTAATACCCCGCAGCTTGCCGCGTAATATTACCCATTTTGTAACATGAAGAACCCTTGGATACCCCGAGGCTTGCCCCGGCTGGGTTCTTCATTCTTGTTTATTTTTATTCAACTTTCTTATCCATTTTACTTTTAAATTACTTTGTTTGATATATGAAGAATCCCTTTTCGGAGGAATAAATAAGCTTCTGGTTCAAATTGTTTTTATCATTTATAATATATTTAACTTCGTTTGTATGTTTTCCAAGCAAAATAT
>JAPLVQ010000049.1 GCA_026397035.1 Candidatus Iainarchaeum sp. | reverse complement strand
TTCTCATTTTCAATCAATCAGGCCTGATTATTAAACAGCGGTTGACAGTTTAACTTTTTTATCGAAAAGATTTGTTCCTGTAAAGAAGACTCTTTCAGTTATTGATTTGTGCAGCGGGACTGGAAGGGTTTCACAAAAGTTTGCGCAAAATGTTGTGGGAGTTAAGAAGATTGTTCTTGTTGATATTAATGAATGGTTTTTGGCTGCTGCCAAAAAGTCTATTTTTTTGAGCAAAGAAGTTGTTGCAGTCAATAAGGATGTGCTTGAGTTTGAAACCAATGATAAATTTGACTTGGTTTTTGCTATTTTTGCGTATCATCATATTCAAGATAGTAGAAAAATAGAATTTGTGAGGAAAGTTTCTTCATTATTAAATAAGACTGGAATTTTGGTACTTGCGGAAATATATTTTGAGAAGCAGAATGATTGTTTAAAATATTATAAGGATTTGTTTAATTCGATTTCAAAAGAAAATCAAACATCTGGATTAAAGCAATTTATTGAAGAGACTGCAAAAAGTCTGGATTTTGAGTTTAAGGTTTCAAAGACTTTTGCAGATAAGCAATTTGCTTCTGAGGGGTTTAAGCTTATTAATGAAGAAAAAGTTTGGCCGGTAATGGATTCTGGAAAAAACGGGATGTTTGTGCAAGTGTATTCAACTTAATCGTCTATTTTTTCTTTCCCGTCATCACAAAAAAAGCCCCTCTTTCCTCAAGGAGCCATTTTATCTCATCAATTACCGCGTGTTCGAATTTTGGTTTTGATGAAATAAATTCTATTCCTTCTTCTTTAAACCAGTGGAGAACTTTTCCAACCGAATGGTAACTTTCATGTACTTGTCCATACTTGTCCGCTGCCCAAGCTTTTCCATTTTTCTCGCCATTTCCAAAGAGCGTTTCTCCGGTTTTGATTCTCTTCTCTATGTTGTTTCCGGCAATTGCTTTAATGAACGCCCTTTTTATTCTGTGTTTTAGCCTTGCATATTTATTGTACAAACCAATAACAACCAGCCCTTCGGGTTTTGCGAATTTGCAAGCGATTTTGAATCCACTAAGTGCATCAATGGTGTGATGGAGTGAGCCTAGCGCTATTACAACATCAAACTTTTTTTCTGTTTCAAATTTGTTCGCTGCGCTAAATTCATTTTCGCTTAAATTCAAGATATTCTTTTCAAAGAAAGCAATATTTTTAGCAGTACCAATTTCTTTTGCTAATCTTTTGGCATGTTTTATTGAGCTTGAACTAAAATCAATCGCAATTACTTTTGCTCCGCATAACGCTAGAGCACTAGCAAGTTCTCCAGTTCCACATCCGAGCTCTAGAACTGATTTTCCTTTCCAGAAACTCTTGTCTTCTCCAAAGGTTTTAGCCACCCACTCGGCAAAATAAATAATTTCTTGCGGGTTAGTGACTTCCCTTGAAGGATAAGGGTACTTCTCGTAAAGTTCTTTCACAAGAGCTTCTTTTTGCGCGGGATTCATTTTGCTCATTTATTTGTTTCCTAAGGAATGGTTAAAAGAAGCTTCTTTCAAGTTAT
>JAPLVQ010000104.1 GCA_026397035.1 Candidatus Iainarchaeum sp. | reverse complement strand
TTCAAGAATTGCTTTATTAAAAAAAGGATTGCTTCTTGCGGTGGGCGCTCCATATGATTTGATTAAAAAATATGGCGGGGTTAAGATAGTAATTTTTAAGATTAAAGGGGGTGTTTTGGAAAAAGATTTGGCCGTAGTCAGCGCATTAGTAAATCAGCCGTCGCTTGTCCAGAAGGGAGAATTATTATTTATTCCTTTTAAGGATGAGAAGATTATCGGGCGTATTACTGCGGTCACTGAGCATTTATTGAATAAAGGTTATGATATTATGCTTTCCACGACAAAAGAGCCGGATCTTGAGGATGTTTTTCTTAACCTTATTGGGGAAGGGGTGGGGGATTAATTAGTTTTTAATTTATGGGATATTGTTTTGAAGTTTAGATTTAATTTGTTTTAGGGTATTGGACTAATTGGTTCAAATTATTGAATTAATTAGTCAGATGGTTGAGTTGGTTAATTTGTATGATTGAATTAATTAGTTTAGATGTTGAGTAAATTAGTTGAATTTATGTTGTGGTTGTGTATAAAATGAGTTTTTTTGAAATTGTTCTAAAAGAGATTTCGCTTGTGAAAAATCAGCGTATCGCGTTATTATTGATAATTCTTTATCCTTTGCTTGTAGTGGGGCTTGTAGGCACTTCTTTTACTGGAGTGGATATTTCAAAACTTAGCCAGAATAAAGTGGGGTTTGTTAATAATCTTTCTTTTGATTCAAATTTTTCAAACATGATTTCTTCGATAAAGGATGTTACTATACTTGAGTATGATGACGTTAATTTGCTTTCTGATGCGATAAAAAAGCGCGAGGTTATGGCGGGTATTCGTATTTCCGGTGAGTCAAAGTACAGCCAGATTAAGGTGGATATGTATTTTGATAATTCAAGTCTTTTAGCTTCAAAGCTTTTTGTGGAGATTGCTAAAGCGACTGTTCAGCGTGTTACTACGACACGTGCGCAGGAAGAACTTGGCAAGCTTTGGGGAACTATTAGTGATTTAGGAAAGAATGTTGGTACAGAGATTGACAATGTTTCTGATTTTAAGGCGCGTCTTTCTTCCGCTGAAGAGTCTCTTAATAATCTTGAGGTTGAACTTGATAAGATTGATTTTAATTCTATTGAGCAGGGGCTTTTGAGCCAGAAAGCGAGTGTTGATGAGTTCTCACAAAGTAATCAGGATTTTGCCGGCCAGGTCGCGGGGTTCAAAACTTCTTTTTTAAGAATGAAATCAGAGATAACCGATCTTAATACCCAGCTTGGTTCTTATCGTTCTGAAATTAATGATCTTTCTTCCCAAATTGATTCCACTGTTCTGCTTATGGATTCCACAATTGTTGGGCTAGCTTCGATTAGGAGTTCGCTTTCAACTGATTCCGCAAAAGCCCAGCTTGATTCCCAGATTGCTTCGCTTTCTTCGGCTAGATCAAATCTTGTTTCGCTTAAGCCTGTTGCACAAAGAATTACTGCTTTTAGTGATGAGCTTTCAAATTCAAACTCGAGCTTAAATAATTCTATTGCGCAGGCTGATTCGCTTTTTAATAAACTTGATGCTGAATCAGCAAATGTTTCTTCTGCGCTTAATTCTTCCTCAGCTGTTATTGGTGATGCTTCAACTAAGCTTTCTGTTTTTAAGTCTTCAATGACTGAAGTGAGGACGCTTATTAGTGATTCCAGGGAATCAAAAAAAGAGATTGAATCAAGGCTCGGCTCTTCAGAAGAACTGCTTTCTTCTTTCTCGGCACAGTTAAAAGAGTTTAGCGATATTAATCCTAAAGTTCTTGCCCAGCCCGCGGTTTTTTATGAGAAAACTATTTTTGATACTGACCCTTTTGGTATTCTTGTGGCAAATTCGGTTTCGGTTGTTTTGATTCTGACTTGCATGCTTTTAACTTCCATGATTGTTTTGCTTGAAAAGAACCAGAAGGTTTCGCTCCGTTTTGATCTTAGTATTACAAGCAGGGCTAAGTTTCTTTTTGGAAAGATTTGCGGTCAGTTAGTTATTGCGCTTATTGAAGCTGCAGTGATTTTTTCAGTAGCTTTCGCAAAAATTCCGCTTCCTTTTGCGATAGGTCCGGTTAAGCAGCTTGGCTTTGGACTTTCGATAGCTTCCCCTATTTGGGAATTGTTTCTAGCAATGGTTTTGATTTCAATTGCATTTATCTCAATAGGTATTTTGATTTCTTTTTTTACAAAGAACCAGTCCACTGCAATCCTTACTTCCCTACTTATAATAGTTCCAATGCTTTTCCTTAGCGGGGTGATTTTACCGATTGAGTTTATGGAGCCTTTCATGCAGTTTGTGAGTTCCGTTCTCCCGCTTACTGTTGCGAATAATTTGCTTATTGGTTTAATGATTAAGGGTATGCCTCTCGTTTCGCTTTGGTATGAAATAACATTCTTTGTAGTATTTTCTTTGGCGGTTGTTTGCATTGTTTTATTTAAGAAGAAGTAACAAATAGTTCTGCAAACCTGTTTTGGGTATTTTATTTATTTAATTTAATATCTATTAATACTCGTCTTTAACAATTCCCTTCTTCAGTGCTTTTCAGGCAGTAAGCTGTCTGGTTGTCATAAGGGAAATATTGTACTGCTGGATTTTTCTTGCCCCATTCTATCGCGCAGTCAATAGGGCTTATGCAACCAGAGCAGGGATATAGTTCCTGGTATTTCTGAGTTGTTGGGTCAAATATTGTTTGTGTTTTATCTAGTGTGTTGCAGGCAGTATTGTTTTTTGAAAAGTTTATTGTATTTATATCAAATCCTGCATTTTGTCCTTCAAAAAGTATTTTTGCCCTATATTCGCCCATTGTTGCTGGATTGGGTAAAAATATTATCGATTGTTTCTCGCCTGGCATCATTAAGAGGATGCTTTTTGGTTCTTCATAATAATCAGTCTCTACCCATTCTGTCCCGTTCTTTTTTTCAAGAGTGATTGTTGCCGTAGCATTTGTAAGGGTTTGTTGTCCGGAGTTTTTTACGCTAGCGCGTATTGCAGTTGTTCCGTTTTGAACATCTTCAGTGACTAGTTCGAGTTTTTCTATTTGTGCCTGTGCGGGCATTGCAGAGAGATAAATTTTGCATATTGGTAGGCTTTTTGCTGTTGTACACCGAACAAAAGTATTAATTTTTCCTCCGTTTCGAATTGATGCGTTTATTTCATCCCAAATAATATTTTTATTACAGTTCTTGTTGTCGACTCCTGTTCCTTTTGGGCAGCATTCTTGAGGGCTTGTGCATTCTAGCGCAATAAGCATTTTGGTCTGGTCAAAATCGTTTTTTGAGAGGATAAATCCTTTTTCGTAACTAAGCGCTCCAAGGTTTATTGTTTTTCCAATATTTCCTTTTATTAGAGCGTCTGTAAGTCCGGTCTTTATTAAAAGTCTGTTGTCGTTTTTTGGCAAGTACTGGGTAATTAGCGTAAAGAGCAATAATACCATTGCGAGAGCAACTATTGCATAAATCAGTATTTCAAATATTTTCATCAAAATCGCCTTTTTTTTGTTCAGCTTCTTTACTTTTGTTTATCCGCTTGTATTGAAATTCTTGTTTGATAAGTTAGAACCCTTGTTTATTGCTTTAAACCTTTTGCATCTCATTTTAGAATTCTTGCCTCTACTATTAATAATTTTTCAAGAATCTTTTTAACTAAATAAATAAAAACAAAAAGAATTATCCACATTCTCCAGTCATCCATGTAAAAGAACAGGTTCTTCCATTCGCTCGCCCATTTATCAATTACTATTGTCGCCGCAGCCACGATGAGTATTGATATTGCCAGTATTATCCATCCTTTTAGTTTCATGAAAAGAGGATGCTTTTTCAATACTTAAACTTTCCTTTTTAAAAAAGCGGGTAAGTTTTTCCCTTCTTAAAGGGAGGTTATCTTTTTTGATAAGAGCTGGTATTTTAAAAAGTCGGTTTTGAAATTCTCACTTTTCTTCAGTGTTATCCATCGCCACTCTTTTTTGAATATTATACATGTTGATTACTTCTTCGGTTGTAGTGGCTTGTTCAACCTTTTTGTCCGAAAGGAGTTTAATCATTCTTGGAAATCTTAAAGCGTATCCGTTAGTGTCTTTTTCTTTTCCGCATGAGTGCATTGGGCTTTTTGTTATCTCATCCGCGCGGGTTTCTATCACATAATGTGGTTGTACCCAGTGTTCTGGTATTAATTCCGAAATCACGCGTGCTGGTTTTATTTTTACAGTTATTTTTGAGAGGATTCCTTCAAGTTCCGCCAGCGTTTCTTCGCTCATTCCAGTTCCTATTTTTGCCACACTTTCAAAAGTGTCTTTTTTATGATTATACACTGCAGCAAGTAGAGCCCCTAACCCGAATTCTGTTCTTTTTCCTTTTCCCGAATAGTATCCTATAATTACAAGATCAAGTGTGTCGTCAAGCATTCCTTTATAGGAACGTTTCATTTTTATCCAAGCAAATTTTCTTGCGCCCGCAATATATGACGCGTTTAAGTCTTTAGCCATTACTCCTTCAAGTCCTTGAGCTATTTTCTCTTCAAAGAACTGTTCTAGTTCTTTTGGATCCGAAATTATCTTTTGTTCGCTCAGTTTAATTATTCCCCCGTCCTTAATAATGCTTTCAAGTTTTTTTCTTCTTTCAAAAAACGGCTTTTCCATATAGTTTTCGCCGTCACAGTACATCACGTCAAACAGGAAAAGATTCAAAGGATATTCTTTTGATTTCTTTTCAATTTCATATTTTCTTTTTCGCTGTATTGTCACTTGGAATGGATAATACTCTTGGGTTGTTTCGTTAAACGCGAGCGCTTCCCCTTCTACAATACATTTTTTCGCAACCAGCTGGGTTTTCATTGCCTCGATTATTTCAGGAAACATCTGCGTTATGTCTTCGCTTTGCCGTGAAAAGATTTTTACTTTATCTCCGTCTTTAGAAACTTGTAACCTGAATCCATCATATTTACTTTCTACAGCGCACGTTCCGAGTTTTTCAATTATCTCTTTTGCGGTTGGCAGTCTTTCCGCGGCGGTTGGTCTAATTGGTGTTCCTGGAGTAATTTTTATTTTGTCAAGACCGCTAGTACCGTCTTTTTTTAATATTTCGGCGATTTCGCCAAGATCAGAGTGGATATTATATGCCGCCTCAATTTTTTCTCGTATCCCGACTTTTAATTTTCTTTGTTCATCCTCGATTCTTTTCTCTTCTTTTTTGCTTTTCGCTTTTTTCTTTTCAAGCGCGAGAGTATCCTGTTCGTGTTTTGTAATAATCATCGCGTAAGCATCCATTATTGTCGGGTCGCCTACTCCAAGTCTTATATTTCCAAGCGGAATTCTAGCAATGTATCTTGCTTCTGTTGGACTTGCTGAATTAAATAATTCCGCCAGAAGCTTTTTTTTGAGTTCCTGACTTCCGATGCCTGTGCTTTCGGACATTTTTTTTAGGTTATAAAAAACTTTTTTTATTGTGAGTTCTTCAGTTGCGAGGGATTGTTGTTTTCTTTTCTTCATGTATTCTTCAGCAGTGTTTCCAAGGTCCCCGGTTTTATTAAACATTTCTTCTACTTCTTCGCGGGCGAATCCTGTGGCTTTTGATATTCCTTCCATTATTAGTTTTTCACCAAAACCGATTTCTTTTCCTTCAAATTGAGGGGCAATTCTTCCTTGAATTAAATAAATTATTTCTTTTGTGTCGCTTGCGGGTACTTTATCAAAGAGTTCTGAAAGATATTGTGTCATTACAAGGCGCGAAGAAGCTTGTTCTATTTTATCAAAATACTGGGTTACTTGGTCAAATTGCATTTTTTCTCAGCTAATTTATAGTGACCAATAATCCTTTTATATTCCTTGATTAGTGTTTTTATTTATGATTTGGGGAATAGAGTATTTCATGGGGCTTAATATTTTTGTCATGGGTTGGGTATCAGTACTTGTTCTTTCCCTTTTTCTTTTTTTATTCGGTTATTTTGGTTTGCGTGCTAGTGAAAAAGAGCCTGCGCATAAATCGCTTGAGTTGACTGCCTATACAATGGTGGTCGCTTTATTTTTGGCTTTTACTAGTATTCCTTCTTTTTGTGCGGGAATTGTGCTTGTAGTCGCGTACACGCTTATTAGTAGGTATATGTTTAAGCAGAAAATTCACAAGTTCTCGGTTTCTTTTGTTGCGCTCTGGCTTTTGTTATTTATTTTTGCTTTGCTTCCTGATGAGTGGAGAATAATCATGATGGTCTTTTCGGTTATTTATTTCTTCATTTCGAGCGAAATTGATGTTAAGCGAAAGAAAAGGGAAGAAAAAACAAAAAAATAATCCCTTGTTTTGTATAGTCCAAACTTTTAAAAACCCTGTCTGGTGAGTTATATTTAGTCAGCAAAATAGTTTGCTGAATTATTTTAGGGGGATATAGTCTAGCCTGGTAGGACCGGCGCTTTGGGAGCGTCAAACGCGAGTTCAAATCTTGCTATCCCCACTTATTGTTGGACAAGATTCTTGTCCGGCAAATTACTTTAGAAAGAATTAAATCTTCTTCCGTGGCACTTTCTATTATGGATTCTTTAGTAAAAAAACTCGGCGAGTTTCTCAAGGAAGCTGTCCCTAATACTTATGCCGGCGGGGCGGCAAGTGTTGATCCAAAGTACGCGGAAAAAGGAATGAAGGAGCTTACTTATTCAAGCAAGGATGGGGATTTTTTTTACAAGGATTCTTACGCGAGGTTTTTCAAGTCTTTTGGAAGGGAAGTTGTTTGGTTTAAGGGAGCGCCTTTTTGGAGTCAGTGTTATGGAGGAGGAATGGAAAGTGAATTTCATAATAATGCTGAATTTGCTCACGAAACTTTTTCTTTTTTAAAGAAAGCAATGCTGGCTGTTGATAAGGCGAGCGATTTTGCTCCAAGGGGGCTAAAAAAGTTTTCTGAAGGGAAATGGGATTATTTATGCAATTGGAAAGGAGATATTTCAAGTTTTTTTGGGGAAGAATCAATTTCTTTTGAAAAGAAAATAGTTTTTAGGCATTGGTTTGTAGGCGGTCTTTTTGGGTATGTTCCAGTAAAGTAATTTTAAACTATTTTTTTCCAGTATCGGGGAGAAAGCGCTTGCATAGCTAAATATACTAGTTTGGGGGATTAAACTATTGGAGATTGGAACTCATGCCTATTAATAGAAGAAAGTTCATTTTAAAGCTTTTGAAAGCGAGCGCAGGAACAGCATTTCTTGGAGGAGCTTCTGTGCGGTTGCAGGGTGGTACGAATAATTTAAGCCCTAAAATTAAACTAACCAGAAAAACAGCAAGAGAGCAGATAGAAGAAGTTCCCGCAGTTGATAAATTAGAAGTTGCTATGGTGAAAAAGATTGGTCATCCTGGAAAACTTTTTGATGTTTCAAATAAAAGACAGAAAACTTCAGTTGAATTTTTGCAGGGTCCGGTTTCTTCAAGACTTTTAAGGGCTGAACTTCACACGCATCCTATTTATGCTGCCAATGAAGATAGAGTTTATGCTGCTAGTACTTATACAAATATGTTTTCCACAGTGGATTTAAAAAGCTTTATAAAAAGTTTGTCAACGCATGAAAATTTACGATTTTCGCATGTTGTTCCAATAGATGAGAATGGTAAAGTCGTCGGGTACATATCACTTATGGCGTCAAAGAAGTTGAGGCAAGAATTAAAATCAAATCCTAAAAAAGTAGAAGAATTAATAAAAATAATTGAATCCATTGAGAACCTTCCAAAATATAAAAAGTATATTGCTCTCTTAGTGTTTTTGCGCAATATAGAAAAATATGGTTTTAAAATTAGGGGGACCTCCATGTCTGGAAGAAAGCTTAATGCAGCTTATTTGATTAAAAGGTAATAATCTTATTTTTGTGCAAACGCTCTTGGCAATTATTATTTCGGTCCTTTCCTTAGCATACCAGTATCAATTTAAACCTCTTTTATCATTAACTCATGCAGTTAGTGGAGGTTTGTTTTATGAGTAAGGATAGTTGTGATAGCAAGGATGGTTGCTGTAAGATGAAAACATTTGGTTTTGCGGTTATTGTTCTTCTCGCCGCGGTGCTTTTAGTAGGCGCTTTTTGGGTTGGGGCGAGTTATTCAAAGGACCAAAATATTAATGTTTCTACAAATGGTTCTTTAATTAATGAGAAATTGCTTAGTGTTTCGGGCTCTGTTGTAAAAATGGTTTCTCCTGATAGGGTAGATATTGTTTTGAGTATTGAAACGCTTGACAAGTCTGCGCAGAAGAGCCAGACTGATAATGCGGCTCTTGCGGATAGTGTAAGAAAAGCATTGAGTTCTGTAGGGGTATTAAATTCTGAAGTAAAAACAGTTTCTTATTCAGAGAATGAGGAATTTAAATGGGATACTGTTTCAAATGAATCACACTCCACTGGTTTTAGAACAGTTAATGAGATTCAGGTTACTTTGAATGGAAACAAGATTACAGAAGCGGGGAAAATTATTGATGCTGCGGTTAACGCCGGCGCTAATAGGGTTTCAAGTATTTCTTTCGGTTTGAGTGATTCAAAAGAGCTTGAAATTAGAAAGAATGCTTTAGCAGAAGCTTCTAGTGTTGCTAAAACAAAAGCAGAGAGTATAGCAGGAGGGTTAGGAATTTCGGTTGGAAAGATTCACTCAGTTTCTGAGAACTCTTACTATTATACGCCTAATTACGCATCGTATGACAGAACAATGTCTGCGGGGACTAGTGCAGAGAAAGTGACTACTCCAATAAGTTCAGGAGATGTTGAGGTTAGTGCTAGTGTTAGCCTGACTTTTGAATTGGATTAGATATTGGGTTTGGACAAATATCAAGTTGGAGTTAAGTGTTGAGTTGGTCCAGAAGAAGTATTAGTTTAGTATTAGCATTAATTTAGCATTGTGCCGGCGTATTTGTCGGCAATATTCTTTTTTCAAGTTTTTTGTATTCTTGTGGGCTTATTTTTTTTGTTTTTTTGAAGTATTTTTCGCTTACGGTGTTTTTTTATATTCAAAAGCACTCTCTATTAGTAGTATCTTTCAAAGGTGTTTTTTTGTCAATAAGTATTTTTAAAAAACGGCACAGACATTTTAACTTGCAAGAAAAAGCGGTCTATTCCCAGCTTGAGCATGTTTGGGGTATAGGTGACTTTAAAATTAAATTACTTCACGCTTCCCAAAAAAGCGCTTTAGATGATACTAAAAAAAGGCATCGTCCTTTTTTTGGATCAATTATTTCATTTGGAAAGAAACAGTATTCAATTTGGAATTATTCCGTAGTTTCTGATTATGCTGTTGTTAAGGCTGGTAAAGTAACTTTTAAGGCGCATTTGCATGAAGTGAAAGGAAAGTTTAGTTTTATTCGTATTCCACTGCTGGGTTTTTTAGTGGTTGATTCTTTGCGTCTTCGTGCGCCTTTTGAGAGTGAGGAAAAAGAAATAATAAAATTGTCTCAAAAATAATTTTAATCCTATCGAGTCGTGTTGTTTCTAGATTGTTTTTATTTGAAAAGACTTTTTTTATTTTAAACTGCTTGTCCCCATACTTCTACTGGAGTGTCTTCAATTATTTTATCATGCATTTTCTCAAATTTAAATCCAGTTTTTTTGTAAAGCGCTTTAGCGTCCTCATTTGTTTCTTTTACAAGCAAAAATAATTTCTGGATTCTTTTGTGCTTGCATTGGTTTACTAGTTGCGCAATAAGTCTTTTTGCTATTCCTTGGTCGCGCCACGCGTCTTCAACGAATATTGCGTTCATTCGCGCTTCTTTTTTGTTGTGGAATAATTCCATTTCAATAAATCGTTGTTTTCTATAAATAACTCAATTTCAGCAAATCCAGTGATAATATTTTCCTGTCTTGCAATAAGTACTATGAAGTTTTCGTTATTTATCCGCTCGGCGATTTTTTGCTTATTGAATTTAGTATAAGGAAATTCTTTTCTAATTACTCCGTCAAGCCACAGGGCATCTTCTTCAGTCGCTTTTTCTATTTTCACGAAAACCATTCCTTTGTTTTATAAACATTTATTTTAACTGTTTTTTTTAACAAAAATGCCTTTTTTATGTGCTAAATTATATTTTCTTCAAAATTTTATTATTTTAAAGCTATATTATTTAAAAATTATATTGTTTAAAAGTGATATTCTCTTTAAAAGAAATACTTTTTTCTCTGTTCTTTTATCCCCCTATTTTTGCTCATTTTTTGTTGAAATATGCCTGCAGATAGTCCTGTATTTCTTTTTCGCTCACCGCGCATCCATTGTATTTTGCAGCATAAAGCGCGGCTTCGAGTTCGAGTTTTCCATGTTCTAATTCGTGATCAAAAAGCTCTTGTTCAAATGCGGTCGCGATTAAATCCACGCTTCTTACCATCAAAAGATTGGGGAACATAGATTTGATTGTGTTAATGTTTTGCTGGTTTGTGCTTACTTCATTATCTTGTCTTCTTTCCAGCACTTGTTTTAATCTTGCGGGATTTTCAATGAGTGAGCGGGTTGTTCGTTCATCAATGAATAGGGCTTTTGCGTTGTATAATTTTGCAAGTGCTAGTGCTTCTGCCTCTCCTGTTTGTATTATTTTCATTGCTCTCCCTTGGGTAAAAAAGCAATTGTTTGCAAGGTTTAGTATTTTTTGCTGTAAGTCGCTTATTTGGGAATTCATTGGAATCATTTGAACGGTTTTTTTGTTTATTGCATATTTTATTCTGGCGGCGTTAAGCGCGAAGCGTTTGTTTGAAATTGGTCTCCATACGCTTTCCTCGGCAACCGTGCTTGATATAAGTAAATCAACATGGTTCGTTTTCACAAACGCTTTGAATACATTCATCAGGCATGTTCCTGAGAGGGTTATCATTGTTCCTGTGTCAATTACTGCTTTCATAAAAATTCTTTCTCCATAAAACCAAATTTTGATTTTTGCTCTCCAAAAGCAAAATTAATTCTTAATTTTCCTCAAGTATTTTTTTTAGTTCAGTTACTCTTTCGCCTATTGATTTCACTTCGAGTTCTTCATCAGGCATTGTTGTGAATCCAACATAGCTTTGGAGCTCTTTTGGGTCTGCGCCGGTAAGTGCCGCTGATTGTGCTATACTTAAGCCGTAACTGTAAGCGAGCGATGCTTGTTTTACTTTTGCTTTATCATAAATGTTCTGGGCATAGTTGCCGAGTTCATCATCAATGTTTCTTATTATAATAATTATTTTCTTGAGTGCGAAAAGGAATTTTTGTGCATCATTTTCTTTGGCAGCAAATGCGCCTTGGGTGAATTGTTCTATTATTGATTGTTTAATTCTTCCCCATTTAGGGTTTTGCATAAAATGCGGTTTTGTTTCTATTTTATGTAAAGCATAAGCGATTATTCCAAGTTCCGCTTTCCCGTAATCATTTGCGAGTGCGGCTTCTCTAATTAATCTGCTGCTTAACCCCCTTAAGTCAAGGATTCGTTTTTCGGTGAATAACCTTTGTGTTTCAATAATGTCAAATGATAATGTTTGCATAAAGAACTCACTGCTTTTGGATATTTAATAGTAGTGCTGTCGGGCAAGGTTTTTAACTTGAACAATTCATACTTTAGTTTAGTGTTTATGTATGAAAGTGCTTGTTCCTTTGCTTACTGGGTTTGAAAAAGACCCTATTTTTGTCAGTGCTGTTACTGATAAAGTGGATGAGGTTATTTTGCTTCAGATTGTGGATAAAGAGTTTCATGCGAGGGCTGGTTCGGCGATCGGAGAAGTTAGACAGTTAAGACTTGTGCTTGACGAATTAAGAAAGTCAATTGGGGCAAAAAAGAAAAAGTGTGTTGAGCTTACTGAGTGGGGTTCTACTATTCAAAAAATAATTTCTCTTGTGCTTTTGCAGAAAATTGATAAAGTATATTTAGTGAAGCAAAATAATCAGTTTTTTGAGGATATATTAAAAGCTCTAAGTAAGAATAAAATAAAGTATGGAGTAATTGATGTACCAATTAAAGTCGAGGACAACAAAAAGTAATTAGCATATAATAAAAGTAGAATTCTTTACAAGGGTAATATTTGGTGGAAGTGTTTGAAAATGGTTGACGAAATAAAAAAATCTTCTTTAGGAGTGAATGCATTTCTACTTGAAAATAAAGTAATGATTGAGGATTCCACTCTTAAAGGGACTCTNNNNGTAGAAAAAGGTTTTGGAGAAAGTAAGGGCAGAAATTTAGTGCTTGATTTGTTTGAAACGCTTTATTTGGTTGATAACGAAAAAATCATTCTTGCTGATAAAAAGGAAAAACCAATTTCACAGAAAAAACTTTTTTCTCTTGCGCTTGATCTTGACAAGAAGTTTTACTCAAAGTACGTGGTGTATTCTGATTTGAAGGAAAGGGGTTACTGTGTAAAGACCGGACTAAAGTTTGGTTTTGATTTTCGTGTTTATCCTAAAGGGAAAAAAATGGGGGAAGAACATTCAAAATATGTTATTCACGTGGCCCCTGAGAATGAAAAAGTTTCGATGTCTCAATTAAGCAGAATGACCCGCCTTGCAGGAAATATTCACACAATCACTGTGGTTGCGGTGGTTGACCGTGAAGATAGCGTGAATTATTATAGCACTGAAAGGATTTTGTTCTAGTAATGCTTTTTATTGGGATTTTATTGGGGTTAAAGTCACAGTTTTTATTGGACAATTTTTTAGTATATTTTATTTGAGGGATTTTCAAATCTTAAAAATTACTTGAAAAATATATCTTTTTTACTAAATCAGGGTTTGTTTTTAATTGTGGTAAAAGCGACTAAAAAGGTAATCCTTTAACATTTTCTTTTGCTATTTCTTCTCTAATTCTTTTTGCTAATTCCCTTTCTCTTGCCTTAGCTATTTTGCGGTACACCAGCTTGTATTTTTTTGTTCTTGACCTTGCTCTGATTCCAGTTCTGTTGTTTGGTCCCAATTAAATCACCTAGTGCGATACACAGGAGTTCTTAATATAAATAACTTGTTTCAAAAAAATAGTTTGATTTTGGGGGGCTTTTTGCTCCCCAAAACAAAAATTTAACTAACTCCTATTTAACTAACTCGTTTTTTAGAAATCAACAGCTCTTACTGTTTTTCTGCCGTTTTCTTTTGCTCTTATAGCAGCTTTTTTTATCAATTTAGCTACTTCTACGCTCAAAGCGTCAACAGCGTCTCCTGCTGTATTACAGTCTTCTGCCTTGATTGCGTCTTTTACTTTTGATGCTACTACCAATACTTCTGTCATAATAATTCCCCCAATATTTTTTTCCTTTCAAAAGCGTTATTTAATCGTCCCTGATAGGAAAAAACTATTTGAAGTTAAGGGTAAAGGGTATTTAAATTAATTGGGTCAAAATAGCCTAAATAAGGCTTTATATAAGGCTTTGCAATTTGGGGTGGGGGTTTTAGCGTTTTATTTGATTATAAAAGCCTTTTTGTTTAATCGATTATATGCCTGTGATGATGCATTTTTCACTGATGTGCTTCGAAAGGAGCATTTGATGAGTGATGGGCGAGCTGAGGCGATTATTTTTTTTAAAAGCTTTTTTGATAACTTTTTTTTGCCAAATTCATAAAATAAAAATTATTTTCTTTTTTAAAAAGTTTTTTTTCCAACAAAGTTTAAATCAGGTTTGGGTTTAGGGTTGTAAGAGATATATTTTTAAACACCAAAATTTATGTAATTGCATGCAGAAAAGGTTTTTGAGCGTATTTTTGCTGCTCATTTTGTTAATGACGGGTTTGGCTTTTGCCGCGGTTGAGGGAACTACAATTGCAGGAACACGTATTGCTGATACTAATTCAGCTGCAAAAATTGTAAAAGAATCTCCTTTGATTACAATTGCAAGAGCGAGTCTTGATTCTTCAAAAGAAGTTATTGACAGGATGACTGCTTCGGGTATTCCTACTGAGAGGGTTTTGGATATTATTCTTGTCGCGAGGGATGATTTTGACTCGGCTATTTTGAGAGCTTCACAGGATTTAAAAGATCCTGATTTCACAGCGTTTAATTTGAAGATGAAAGAGTTTAGGGATACTACTGACCTTGCTTTTGGTGCGCATGATGAACTGTTGGCTTTGAGAGTTAGGATTGATAAGGCTGCAAAAGAAGTTCCGGATATTTCTTCAGTGAATGATTTGTACGATCAGGCAGCAAAAGAGCTTTCTGACCAGCGTTTTGATAGGGTAATGGCTTTAATTGAGAAGGCTGATGAAAAAATAATTGATTTAACTTCTATTCAGACACGCACTGAAGCGATTTATGACGCTGCAGCTTCAAACATGTCTGGTTTTGTAAGGACTTACTGGATTCAATTGGCTTTGGTTATCGGGATTCCGGTTTTATTGTTTTTGATTTTTAGAAAAAGGATTAAGCAGTATAGGTTGAAATCAAAAATTGATGCGCTTGAGCTTGAAGTTACTGTTCTTAAGGATGAAATTAAGCGTGCGCAGGAAGAATACTTTTCTAAGGGAAAGATGCCTGAAGGCACTTTTAATATTAGAGTTAGCGTGTTTGGGGAAATGATTCGCGACTTAACCAGGGATATTGCAATGCTTAAAGAAGAGAGCGAAAAGTTAAAGAGCAAGAAGCTTGTAAAGAGTATCGGGTTGCGCATGAAAAGTGAGGGTGCTATGCGTGTGGAACTTAACGAAAAGAATGTAGCAATTAAATTAAAAGAGATTGAAAATAAAGTTAGGAAAAAAAAGTGAGGTGTTTTTGTGAGTATAAGTAAGGCAAAAAGGAAATTTGTTGGTAAAAAAGTGGGAGGAAAATTCCCGAAGAATGATGAAGCACGTCACATTAAATCAAATAAATGTGGGGTTCGTGGCGAATTTTTTAGAACTGGGATTACTGGAGTTGACGGATTATTTAAGAGAGGAATTCCGTGGGGTTCTTCGGTTCTCGTTGAGGGCGGACCTGGTTCGGGCAAAACTCTTTTTTGTCTCGAGACTGCAATGAATGCATGTAAATGCGGGTTTAAAGTTTTGTACATGAGTTTTGAAGAACGTGAGGATAGTTTACGCTCTCACATGCACATGTTTGGTCATGATCCCTTAAAGTATGAAAACGAGGGGTTGTTAATGATTAAGCGTTTTAACGCGCTTGATATTGCAAGGAGTGTTGAAGCGCTTTTAAGTGAAGCAAAAAAGGAATTGCTTATTGAAGTTCAGCCGGTGCTTATACCTGATAACTTTAAGCCAGATTTGGTTTTGATTGATTCTTTGAGTTCAATCTCCTCGGCTTTTAGTGGTGAAGAGTACAGGTTCAGAATTTATATGGAGCAATTATTCCGTTATCTTGAGTCGCATGATATAACTTCTTTGCTTATTAGAGAAACTGCAAAACCTACTCACATTGGTACTTCTTATGGGGAGCTTGGGGATGCTGTTAGTTTCCTTTCTGACGGGATACTGGTTATTTATAGTGTTCTTTATTCTCATGGAGAACGCGGACGAGCTCTTGAGGTTTTCAAGATGCGAGGAGAAGAATTTAAGAGAAAAATTGTTGAAATGGTTATCGAAGACAAGAAAGGTGTTACGGTTTTCCCTGATCGCCCAATTAATGGAGATTACACTTTAACCTAAAAATTCTTTTCGAGTTGGAATTGTTTTTTTCAAGTGCTTTTTTTTAAAAAAGCATTTTCTTTTTTTTCCCAAAGACAAGGGGTAGTCTTTTTTTAGCAGTAATTTTATTTTATTCTTCTTGGCTTTTTTTATTTTCAGCAGGTTTTTTGTTTCATTTTTGTTTTTCCTTGCACTAAGCCCATTTTTTGTTTTTTTTATTTTTATTTTTAATCATCATTTTGCTTTTTTTAGAATTTTTGTTTTTTAAATTTTTTTGTGTATTTTATTGATTATTTTTTCAGGCTTTTTTTAAGGGGAAATCTTTAAAAACGTGTAATGCGTAATTATCATGGTTTTTTGGGTTGGTTTTTTTGCGGTTGAATCTGTTGATTGGGTTTTTGTTTGGCTTATTTTTAGTTGCGTCTTTTGCGGGCGCGACTGTTGTTACTGATACTTCTTATGCTGATTTTACTAATGCTGGTGTAACACTAAATAATGTTACTGTTAATGCGGGAGGGGATGTTGTTTTGAGTTCTTCTGGGGGGGTTTATAACTCCAGTGGTACTTTTACTTCGAAGATTTTTGACGGGGGAAATGCTGCTACTTCATGGTCTAATTTTAATTGGACTCCGGACGGAAATTACAGGCAGCCTCTTCCTGATGATGGATGCAACGGCAATATAACTGATTACAACATGTGTGGGAATGTTTTTTTAATGCATTTTGATAATGGTTCCGGAGAGAGTAGTACTTTAGTAAAGGATTGGTCGGGGTATGGGAATAATGGGTCTTGTAGCGGGAGTACTTGCGGAACAATTAGCAGTACTTCTTCATTTCTAAGGAGTTCTCCAACTTTTGTCGGTTCAACAAATGTTTCTCTTATGGATTGGTATTCAGTTCCTTCCAGCAGCTCTTTGAACATAACTACCGATATAACAATATCTTTTTGGATAAAATTTACTTCAACTCCTTATTATTCAGAACCTATAGATAAAGGTGATTTTGGTTCCGCTGAAAATTATTGTATTAGATTTGATAGCGCAAGCGGTATAGAGTTTCTATGGGCTAATGGGGGCTGGCAGCAGTATACTACAAGCGCTGCCAATGTAACTCCTGGAACTTGGGAGCATTACACTCTCATATACCATGCGGGTTCTTTACCAACTTGGTATAAAAATGGGGCGGCAATTTCAGCTTCTTGCGCTTCGGGCTCATGTACCGCGGCATTAGTGACTAATTCAGCTGCTCTAGCAATTGGTTCGGGAAGAGATTATTCTTGGGCTAGCTCTTTTTCCGGTGCTCTTGATGAAGTTGCGATATGGAACAAAACTCTTTCAGTTGGGGATGTTTTGAAGATGTATCGTCGTGGTGTTGTTGATTTGAATTTTCAGGTTCGTTCTTGTGCGTCTTCTGATTGTGCGGGTGTGAGTTTTGTTGGTCCGGGTGGTTCTGTTTCTTCGTATTTTACTTCTGCTTCTAGGCCGGTTGTTTTGTCTGTTTCTAATAATAGGTATTTTCAGTATAAGGCTTTTTTTTATACTAGTGATACTAGTGTTGCTAAGTTGATGACTCCTGATTTGAATGATGTTTCGATTACGTATGTTGTGTTGAATAGTGCTGCTGATGTTAATGTGGTTAAGTTGGATGGGAATTTGTTGGCGAATAATATTTCTAAGCGTTCTTATGTTAGGGATGGGAATGTGACGGTTGATTTTAATGTTTTTGATGCTGAGAATGATGGTTTGACGTTTGATTTGAATTTTAGTTCGTCGGCTTCGCAGGGTTCTGGTTCTAGTATTGTTTCTGGTATGGTTTTGGATGCGGGTTTGTGTGGTGGTTCTACTACTTGGAATGTTGTTCCGCGAACCTGTAGTTATGATTGGAATGTTTTTGGGGTGGGTGATGGGAATTATTATGTTTTGGTGAAGGTGAATGATGGTTCTTCTTCTACTTTTAAGGCTTCGAGTTATTATTCGCTTGTGGATAATACTGTTCCTACAATTTTGAGTGATGTGAATAATAGTGTTTTTCAGAAGAGTGATGCTAATGTTCGTTTGTCGTGTAGTGATGGTTTGGGTAGTGGTTGTGGGAGTGTTTTTTATTGTCTTGATTCGAATGCTTCGAATGATTTTAATGTGGGTGTTTGTAGTTGGCAGACGTATAGTAATGGGATTAGTATTTCTAGTGATGGTAATTGGGGTGTTTCGTTTTTTGGTTTTGATGATGTGAATAATCGTTCGGTGACGAGTACTTCGTTTGTTTTGGTGGGTTCGCATGCGTGGGTGAGGGCGCTTGATTTGAGTGATAGGCCGAGGGGTTTTTTTGGTGTTAATGGTGTTGTGAGGGTTGCTGTTGATGTGAATGGTGGGTTTGTTCCTGATTTTAATGTTATTGCTCCAAGTGGAGTTGTCAAGGCGAGTGGGTTGTCGTTTGTGTTGCAGTCTGTGAATAATGGTGTTAGTACTTTTGTTTATGATTTTAATTTGGATTCGAATGTTGGTTGGTTTGATGTTAGGTGTACCGTAGCCGGACTTTTGTCCGCTTTTGTATGCCACACATTTGTCCGCTTTTCAAATATCATTTTCGCTTCTTGTTATAATACTTTTTGTTGAAGTAAATCACAGCTG
>JAPLVQ010000062.1 GCA_026397035.1 Candidatus Iainarchaeum sp. | reverse complement strand
GATACGTTTCTGCACTCCTTTGCATAATTCAGAACACGAAGTTTTCTGCTGATATCTCGTTGTGCCTGTGTCATAAACTGACCTCCTTGGAGAAATAATGAATTTTATCACAAATTGTCTCCTGAGGTCTTAATTTTCATAAGTAATAACCAACTTCGCCCCAATATATTTGTTCAATAATAAGTTGATTTTCCCATATATTGATAACTTATCAAAATCAGTATTGTCAATTCTCAAATTCATACCCTTTTCAATGGATTCAATTACTTCTGCGAATATAATTTCTGGCTTGAAATGTAAGCTTTCTTGTTTTTCTATTATTTCCTCAAAACTTTCAGATTTCACATCAACTGGTTTGCTGAAAAACGCAGTTTTTTGTCCATCCTCGCTATAAGCGATTGAATGAGATTTAACATCGTTTATATCTGGCAATTTGCTAATTGAAATCAAAATTGAATTATCAAAAATTGTATTGGATGAAAAATATGTGTTCAAATCTAAAAACTTATAGAATTTAGGGGCGCAATAATACACGTTTTTACTTTTATTACCTAAAATCCTTAATACGTTATGCTGATTACCTATTTTTGGACCACGCACTTTTGTTAAATAAAATGGGTTACCAACTTGTGCTGAGTATTTTGCGGCAGCTCCTAAATAACTATCGTGATAAGTAGATATTTTGTATTGTAAATAAAAGGTTTTTACAGACTTGTTTTCGAATATTTTGTATTTCGCATCATATCCTAAGCGCATTTCCTCTTGCGGAGTTGGATATTCAGGAATTCCCAACAAAACAGCAGACCATTTACTTATTAATTCAGAATTGATCAATTGTTCATACTGTCTTTCTGAAAATTCAGCCTTCATTTACCCCTCCTGATTTGATCAAATTTCTAATTTCTTGTTAATAAATATTTTTCTAGTAAGTGCCTCAAATCCTCATATTCCTTACCCTCTAATTCCCATTTGTGTTTATCGATAAATATTTTTGCATCTTTGGAAAAATAGGCAGTTGTAACTATGATACCCTTAGTCGCCCTCTCACTACTTTTGACGCCATATAGTTCCCTTACAGTACTGATATTTACGTGCCCCCCAGGATCTGGTCGCTTGCATTCTATGAGATATTTCAATTTGATTTCGTCTTGTTTTATAGCGATAATATCCTTCCCTCCGTCACGTGTCTGTTTTGTAAGTTCAACTTCATATCCAAAGCCATGAAAAAGCTCGGCCACAAGTTCTTCGAATAAACGCCGATCCATTGTCTTCAGTTCATTAGGATTTTTGAGAAAGTAGGCGACAAGTTTAGAGTCTATAAACTTAGCAACGTCTATTATCGTTTTTCCTTCATAAGGAACACTAAGATCAAACTCGATTTTTGGGATAATTTTGACTTCTGTGCTGTCAGAAATATGAATGGAATCATGGACAACGATAGAAATATCGCGTCCGCGATTCCCGCAGAAGGAACATACACCATCAGCAGTCGGTTTCCATGATGCTTTACAATTATTGCAGAGTTCGGTCACTGATAAAATCCTTTCACAGGAGATTCTTAATAAACCTAACGGCGGAGCTAAGCGGTGGCGGGCGCCGCGCGAATCAGCAAGCAGGCAACTATCAGGCAGGAGCCTCAGGACTTCCCCAATCCGCCTGACTTGATGCGCCAACATATCGATCAAGCTGTAGCTTAGCTCCGCCGTTGCCGTCGCGCGCAGCGCGACGGCAACAATTAATATACTTAGTTGGTCTTTTCCGATTTTCAAGATAATCCTACCCTAATTGAGTTAGAATTAAAAGAAAATATTACGAATAAAATCAACAAAATTTACCTTTTACCAGTGGGTATTTTCTGGTAATAAAGGCCAAAAGCCGAGTTGGTAAAATATGGAAAATTTGTCCAACATAAAGAAAACCGACATTCTGCCGGAGTTTCAAAACTTTCTTTTAGAAAAGAAATTGGTG
This sequence comes from Candidatus Iainarchaeum sp., assembly GCA_026397035.1. GTDB lineage: Archaea > Iainarchaeota > Iainarchaeia > Iainarchaeales > JAAZKV01 > JAAZKV01. The sequence goes on along the minus strand of JAPLVQ010000062.1, from coordinate 160 downwards.
CCGGAAAAGAATGTATTTTTTTATGCTCCATGCTGAAATCTGGGGGACACCATGCCAGTTATTTTCGGAAATCAGTATGCTGCCCACCAATAGAACTTGTTGATGATCCGTCTGGCCTGTCCGCGCAGGACAGTTCCGCGCGCGGAACTGACTTAATATT
>JAPLVQ010000071.1:2046-4657 GCA_026397035.1 Candidatus Iainarchaeum sp. | reverse complement strand
CTGCTTATTTTTCCCAGCATATTGATTTGGATTTAAATAAAACAGTTCGAGAAACGCTTGGAGAGCGTGCGGTGATTCATCACCAGAACGAGTTTGAAAAAGAAATGCATGAACTTGAGTCGCTTCTTTCGCTTCCGGAAGTTTATGAAGATCATAGTAGGGCAAGTAAATTAACTGAGCGTTACTTGGCGCTTCAGTCAGAGATTATAAAACACAAAACTCCTCACGCGACAAGCAAAATAAAGTCGGTACTTCGTACACTTGATGTCAAAGAAGAGTGGCTTAGCCAGACTGTCGGCTCGCTTTCTACGGGTCAGCGTGCGATTATTGCGCTTGCACAGATTTTGTCTTCTGATGCTGATTTTTTATTGCTTGATGAACCGACTAACCATCTTGACTTTAAACGATTAAATATTTTAGAAGAGTATTTGGCTAATTTTAAAGGCACAGTTCTAATGGTGACCCATGATAGATATTTTTTGAATAAAATTTGCGATACTATTTTGAAAATAGAAAATGGAAAATGGACTAAATATAATGGAAATTATTCTGCTTACCTAAAAACACGCGAAGCAAATTTTGCGGCACAATTAAATGCTTATGAAGTAGAACAGGAATATATTGTTAATGAAAAGGACAAGATTGCGCGTATTGGCAAGAGTCCTCTTAAAGTCAAGCAGGGAAAGTATCGTGAAAAGCTTCTTGAGAAGCGTCCAATTATTGAGAAACCTGATTTGGATAAATCGGATTTTGAAACACCTTTTGAGGCTTCCCCAATCAATGCTGACTTGGTTATGGAACTCGACGATTTGACTGTTGGGTACAAAAAACCATTAATTTCTCACATAAATCTTAATGTTTGTGTTGGTCAAAAAATTATTTTGATTGGAGAGAACGGGATTGGAAAAAGCACTCTCTTTAAAACAATTGAAGGAAGGGTGCCTGCACTTAGCGGGAAAGTTATTTTTGATCCACTAGCAAAACTCGGTTATGTTGATCAGGAACTAAAAGACCTTACTACAAACGTTACTTTGTTTGACGAAGTTTATGCTATGTTAAAGGATACTGCTAAAACCCGCCAACAGTTATCCCTGGTTGGCTTTGTTACTAATGAAGAAGTTAATAAATTAATTTCTAAGCTTTCAATGGGAGAAAAATCCAGACTTAATTTGCTCAAAATTCTTATTCACAAACCCAACTTACTGTTACTTGATGAACCTACAAATCACTTGGACCTTGATGCCTGCGAGATTATTGAGAAAGCTTTTCTAAACTATCAGGGCGCGATTTTTGCAGTATCTCATGATAAGTATTTTATAGAAAAAATCGCTCAGCGTGTACTCAAAGCAAGCGAAGGGACAATAATTGAGCTACCGAGGAAATAAATTACGTCTAAAAAACATTAATAAAATAAAAGCCGCAACTATTCCAAAAATAAATATTCCTGCTCGCATAATAAAACAAACTCAATCAAACTATTTAAATCTTCCTAAAAGACTGACTTTGTTTAATAATTCAAAAACGTAGATTTCTGTTTAAAAATTCATAATAGTGGGCTTGAGATACTTTTTTATTAATCAAGTTCAATACATTTGTATGCTTCCAAAGCGGATAGAACGTGTTAGGGCAAAGCGTACGCTTGTCAAATATGATGCAACATATTTTGAAGAGCACAAAGTCTACTTCAAGCCAAGTTTTATGCGGAGAAGCCCACTTGAAAGGTCACGAATCCTCGCTAAAGTGTACAAAAACGCTGCATTGACTGACATAACTTTGCGAAAAATTCGCACCCATCTGAGAGAAATAGCTGGAAAAGATTATGAGAAAAAAGACATTGAAAAAGTTCGCCGACGTGTGCAACTTCTGGATTATCGGGCTGAAAGATTACTGGCTGATTTGTATGAAAAAAATAGGGAAATCTTTTCTGGCATGTATTTTGACCGACTTGGTTATGGGCGCGGCGGGGAAATTGTTAATGAGCATATGCGGCTTGTTCACGAGTGTATTCACACGGTAAAAGAAATCGGAATCGGCGCAGGATATACCTTGCGATATTTGTCCTGATTTGCTTCTCAAAATTCATTCAAATAGTTCCTCAACTGCTTTGTTGGGGCTCTTTAAGCGGTACAATCGTTTTCGTGCATCGTGAGGGTCTTTTTCGAAAATAAGCCAGCCGTTTTTGCGAAGTTCAGCAATTGCTACACTGATGACTCTTTCATCTTTTTCTTTTAAGATTTTTAAGGCATCGTTAAAGCCAAATTCTTTTTCTCGAAATTTAACCCACAATTTTGCGTATCGCTTCATTAGCCATTTTGGTACGGGCTTAGTCATAATACAACGCAATAGATAAGTAAATAGCTTATTTAAATATATCTTTTGGTTTTACGTCATGCTTAAATAGTGGTAGCCACTTAGTAGCTACCATGGGAAACGCGCTTAAATCTCCAAAAAAAGTGTATTTGACTCTGACACCCAAAGACGTATACTCCGCAACGGCTAAACCAAGCGGCAGTAGAGCGAGTAGAGTGTACTTGCCGCCCGGATGGGAAGGAAAAAGGGTTTACGTGATATTATTATGAATAATTTTAAGTTTTCCGAATGGAAAAAAAGA
>JAPLVQ010000071.1:0-2027 GCA_026397035.1 Candidatus Iainarchaeum sp. | reverse complement strand
TTACTTATTAAGGAAATGAATCTCTTTGAAGACGAATTTAGAAAGAGCAACAACTGTTCCTGTTCAAAAATAGAATATGAAAACGGGAAGACCTATTGTAAGCACCTGATTAATGCTCGGACAAAAAAGTTTAAACCAGAAATTGAAAACCAAATGAATTCATTGCTTTGAAAATTTGTTTAACTGAATCGCTTGTCCAAGTTGTTCATTGCTTCATTCAAGTAGTGCTTTTCTTTTACGTAGTCTTTGAAGTCATGGTCAAGAATTCTTTTAGCACCCATCTGCATTTCTTCAAAGCTATTAAACGCTTCATGTACGTTAGCATAGACTGGAAGTAATTCTAATTTTGCATAATCTGTGTAAAATTCAGCCCTTGTTTTTCCATTGCAACAAACATGGTCGCAATTTAATTCACCATGATACAATGAAACGCCTTCCTTTAAGCCAAGACCCCCGCAGGTGTTTTGGTCATAGAGTTTTTGGTCTTTGGGGTTTCTGTCATATACAGAAACTGCCCCTTCCCTTAAGAACGGTCGGAAGACTTCGAGAGCAAATGTATTAATTCCAAATCTTTGCAAAATGTGCATTTCGGACGTTGTATGGTTTGATGCCCATCTTCGTGGAACGCCTGATGCATGTACCCAAATGTCTTTATCCTCAACAAATTTTTGTATGATTGAATAGTTCTTCCAGTTTTGAAGTATGCTTTCAGCAGTAGTGCCCACCTTATTGATGCCCATGTCGTGCAAAAGCTTCCATTTTGCTTCGTAGTTGTCAACGTCTGGATTAGCTGTTTCGAGCACGGGCATTATTTCCAAACCAACTTCATCGAGTTTGTTTCTGAATTGGTCTATTTGCGTTTCAAAATATTTCGGCGAGGTATTGACTCGTTCATCCCACACCTTAATCACTTTGAGTTCTGCATCCGCCTGAAATTTTGCTAAAAGTATGTTATTTTCTCGTGTCATTTCAAAAAATGGCGACATTTTTTGGTAATGAAATAGTTTTAACGCATTTTTTTGAAATCGCAGGTCTTGCTTTAAGCCAACAAGTTTTCGTTCAAAAACCTTGGGATTGCTTAGCTCCGATACTTGGAATTGATTCTTTTTCCTGTTTTCTGCCCGCACCACCTCGTAAATTTCATGTGGGTATGGAGGGAAAACAGCAGTTGCTACTCTGCCCGAATTTATTATTTTCTCCACATAATGTGTTTCAGTTGATATGAGCGCTCTGGACGGGGCAACAATTCTGTTGCCCCCAGTGTCTATGGTAATATTTCGTGCGCCAAAATCTGTGCCTTCAAGCTTTACGGAAATCATCGGTTACCATCTCTTTTGCATTGTTCCTTTTCTTTCATTATGTCTAATAGTTTATTTAAAATTTCATCGTATGACTCGCCCTTTTTTCCTTGTTCAGCAAGCTTTTCGCGTGTTGAACCTCGCAATTTAATTGTGGTAATTTTATCTTCCACCATACTAACATCATACCAAGTATACCTTTAAATACTTTTCCATATGTAGTTACATAAGTAAATGACTTATGCAATTAAAACGATTAGAAAAATTGGGAAGAATTACAATGAAAAAACAAGATTTATCATATTGTCGCCGTTGCGGTTCGGAAAAACTTGTAAAACAAGGTAAGGTTTTCAACGCTATGAAAATTACTTGGCGACAGCAGTACCTTTGCAAACACTGTGCACATAAGTTCCTTGGTATTGAATTACACATGGCTGATTCCTATGCTCCACCCGCTTTTAAGTATCAAGACCAACCTTTGCCGAAAATTGACTGGGTAGCATACAACCAAGCGCAGTTAAATGAAAAAACCCTCTTTTTAGAATTATTAAACGGCGTTCTTGGATTATTTGTGTTTGAAGACATTGTGCGAGTTGGCAGACCAACAGGTAACGTCAGAGATATTCTTTACAGCATGGTTCTGAAAGCATACCTGAAAAATTCAAGCCGAAGAGCAGTATCTGATTTGAAAATACTGCAAGACTTGCACTTTGTTGAAAAAGTACCATG
>JAPLVQ010000106.1 GCA_026397035.1 Candidatus Iainarchaeum sp. | reverse complement strand
TGGGGGAACAGCCCCCCATTCTTTAATATTAAAACGTTCAAACTCATCTTCTTCCGGTTTTATTCCATTACTCCATGATTTAGTCGAGAACGGCGGATTCGCTACCACAAAATCAAATGTTGTTAAAGTATCATCTTTTTCTTTAAATAGCGGTGTTGAAATAGTATCCTCTCTACGTATATCTGCCATTTCATGCCCATGTAAAATCATATTCATTTTTGCAAGAGCTCTTGTGGAATTATCTTTCTCTTGTCCATAAATAGTAATTCCATGCTCTGTTTCATCTGCAGCTTTAATCAATAAAGAACCCGAACCACAAGTTGGGTCGTAAACTGTTTGGTCTGGTCTTTTTGCTTGATTTATTGAAATTACTTTTGCCATTACTTTTGAAACTTCTGACGGAGTATAAAACTGCCCTTTACTTTTGCCCGATTCGGTTGCAAAATGCCGCATTAAATATTCATAAGCATCCCCAAGAATATCGTCTCCTTCAGCTTTATTTTTTCCAAAATCTAAGGAAGGATTTTCAAAAATACCAATTAGCTTGGTTAGCCTATCAACCATATCTTTGCCTTTACCAAGTTTATCAGAATCGTTGAAGTCAGCATCATCAACATTAATAACTCCGCTTAAGTCATTTGCTTCCGCAAGTTTTGCAATAATTTTATTTATTCCGTCTCCAATTTCTGGTTTTCCTTTAAGCGTAATCATGTCAGAAAAGCTTCCGCCTTTAGGAACCTCAATAAGAAAGTCATTATCGACTTTGGATTTATCAGAAACGTATTTTACAAATAGTAACACAAGAACATAGTTTTTGTATTGAGAGGCATCCATGCCTCCTCTAAGCTCATCGCAGCATTTCCATAGATCGTTATACAATGCTGATTTTTTAAGAGCCAATATATCACCTAACTAATAAAATGTTGGCAACAACTAGTTTTAATTGGTTTCTAAAGCTCTCTGCCGCCAAAGAACTTAGATGCCCCCAGCTTCAGCAAAACTGTAATAACTGTCTTTTCCAATTATCACATGGTCAAGTACTTTTACTGCTATGACTTCTCCCGCTTTTACTATTTTTTCAGTTATTCCTTTGTCTTGTTCTGATGGATTTGGGTCCCCCGAAGGATGATTATGGGCAATTATTATTGAGTTAGCACTTTCTTTTATTGCAAATTTGAATATTTCTCGTGGATGAATAACTGAAGAGTTAAGTGTCCCTATTGAGATTATTTCTTCCTTGATAAGTTTGTTTTTTGAGTCTAAAAGTAAAACAACAAAATGCTCTTTATCTAAAGAACTCATTTTTGGGCGCAAGTATTCAAAAATATCCTGCGCAGAACTTAACACAATTAAACCATTTTTTGTTTTCACTCGCTTGTTTAGTTCAAAAACTGCTTTAATTTGCATGGCTTTGGCTTGACCAATCCCATTAATAGATTGTAGTTCGGTTAAAGATAAAGAAGATAATTTTTCCAAGCCAAATTCAGCAATAATTCTATTAGAAACATCAATTACGTTTTCTCCACGGGTGCCTTTTTGAAGAATAATCGCTAATAGCTCTGCGTCACTTAATGCATTAGGTCCAAGCTTTGAAAAACGCTCACGAGGACGATTCTCTGGAGAAATATCAAGGATTTTCATAAAATATAACTAAAAGTCAAAGTATAAAAGGATAAACCAAATTACGACGATTGACTAAAATCGTCTGCCAACTATGCTGAGGCAATGACGGAAAAACATGCGAGAAATTAAATCAATCAACTTATTTGAATACTAAACCACGAATACTTTCTGGCACTGAATTTGGATATTTGCCCCAATGCAACAAAACCAAAATCACATAAACAACGACAAAAAGACATGCATAAGATATAAGTTCTGTTAAATTTAATGGTGGCAATCTTGCTAATATAAGATTAATGATATCTCCATTTTGCTTTGGACTTTTATAATATTCAATAACTGCTTTTAGTAATAAAATTGCAGAAGTCCACATTGCAGCTTTCAAAATTCTCTTTTCACGGGAGCCCATCTTTGCCATCTTACCACAACCCGCTTTTCTTTTTAGCGTGCCAGCTTGAGTGCTCGCTTCTACCCATTACTTGTAAATTACTTTTTCTAAAATTGCCTTTATCTTCGTCTTTATGATGCACTACTTGGCCTGAGCCAGCAGGTTTTACTGTTTTGTGGACTAATTTGTTACTGTCGTTCCATCTAGGATAACCTTTATCATCATAATGAAATCTACCCATATTCACTTTCTCCAAAAATATTGCTATTTGGATAGTTTTTAAGTATTTGCAGAGTAGTTTGCCGATGTTATTGATATTTATGAAAGTGCACCCGATAGATATCAAACACTTCCCTTCATTCCGTCAAAATGCCTTATTAGAAACCCCTATTTCTATCTTGTCGACTACTCCCTTTATTTTCCCTATATCTTTTATCAAGAGTTCCGTCTTTATTACCCAATCTACCTTTTCTATCGTCCATTTTTTCACCTTCTGACCCTTTAATATACATTAAATGAGCATTTCAATTACGTTTTATTAAAAAAATGATTGCCCAGCTTGAATATTATGCGCCTCTGTTATTAAGAAATTATCGCTTCAAAAAGCCTTGTAGATTAATGAGCCCTAAATTGTTGAGTTAATATTTTTTGTTTTTGTGTAGTTTAATTCCTTCTGTTCTTGATAAAATACCAAATCTTCATTGCTATATATTTATTCGCGCTCCAAATCATTTGCCAAATTTTTCATGATTTCAGAAGTTGCGTTTATTGAGTTTCGTTGGCTGTAATAAGTGAGTGCATTTTTGAGAGTGGTGTTTGGGTCTTTTGATGCGGCAAGACAAGCGCAAATTATTATGCCCCAACTTTCTGAATTTGCTTTCAATGAGACCTTATCTGCTTCTAGCTGTTTTGTATATTCACCCAGTTTTGCATTCAAATCAAATAATAATCTCCGTTCTTTATCTGTTGGATAATCCCCCTCTGATGACCCTGGGTTAACCAGTTTAATTGCTTTTTTAATAGCCGCTTCCTTTTCCATTTTTTCTCATCCCCCAATGGTTCTTTTTTATTTATTTTTTCATCCGAACTATTTTTCATTCTTCCCTCTGCTTAAATTTTGCCCAATCTAGATACTCAAAGTCTTATTTGAGTAACTGCCCTTTATTGTCTTAAACCCTGGGCGACAGCACTCTTTTCAAGTAATCACGTATTTTCCAGTCAGTGAATATATGATGTTTTTGTATGGGCGTTTTGATTTTGATTCCTTCTAAAGTAGTGCATCTACTTAGTGCGACATATAATTGTCCCGTAGCAAATGTTCCATTACCCACATCAATTATTACTTTGTCAAAGGTTTTTCCTTGGCTTTTGTGGATTGTTACTGCCCATGCAAGGCGCAAAGGAATTTGTGTAAAACTGCCCACAATTTCCTTTTCAATGCTTTTTGATTCGGCATTGTAAACGTATTTTGGCAATTCCCACTCATGAGGAATAGCTTCTACGCACCCACCACCCAAAATGTTGACTAAAATTTCTTTTTTACCTATTCGAGCTATTGTTCCGATAGTTCCGTTTACCCATTGTTTCTTTTTATCGTTCACAAGGAACATTACTTGTGCGCCTTTTTTGAGTCTAAGCGTAATTTCTGCAGGATAGGATTCTTTTTCAAAATCACCTTCTATTTTTGCTTGAAACTTGAATAGTTTGTCAGGAATTTCAGCAAGTTTTTTCTTGTTAATGGTCTCAGCCATTGCATTGGTTGTTACCAAATAAATGTGCCCCTTATCTTCAATGATGTTTTCACATCGTGAATTAATTTCTTGAATATCTTCCCCAATCACAGAGTTTATTCTTACTCTGTTAAGCAAGTCTATAAATTTTTTATCGTTTTGCCGATAAATTTTTCCAAACTCGATTATTGAATACGCAAATGTTCGCATTGCATGAGCATCAAAGAAATACTGTGATGAATATACTTCTTCAAAAAATAATCTTTCTTCATTATTTACGATTGGCGGGATTTGATATAAGTCGCCAATAAAGACCATTTGCTTTCCACCAAAAGGTTTATCTGTGCGCAGAATTGTTTTTAAGAAAACATTTATGCAGTCAAGCAAGTCAGCCCTAACCATTGATATTTCATCAATAATTATCACGTCAATTAACTCAAAGAGATGCGTGTTTTTTCGGCTAAGTGCAGAAGCTTTTGCTTCTTGAACTGTAACGCCATGTGGAAACTTAAAAAAAGAGTGAATTGTTTGCCCTTCAACGTTTAGCGCAGCTACGCCTGTAAACGCTAATACTACCACCCTCTTCATGGTGTTATCCACCAAATATTTCAGGAAAGTTGATTTTCCTGTTCCTGCTCGACCTGTAATAAAGAGATTTTCAATAGTAGTATCCACGATTTCGAAAGCTTTTTTGAAGTCTCCATTAATTTCAATTTCTGCACACATTTGAATTACCTGCGTTTATCCATGTATTCATTACTTATGCACCTGCACTTGTTTGGCTTTATTCAACCAAGAAAGTTCAGCTATTTCCCCATAAAATTTATCAAGAAGTGGTTCTGCGGCAATTTTTCTATTTAAGTTAAGAGCCCCTGTAAAATATTTGTTAGTCTTTTCAATCCCAGCATTGGTGACAACACGAACAATAGAATCCCAAGTAGTAAAAATAAGCCACTCATCAAAGGTACGATAACCCTCCGCAGCACCAAAATCAGCTTTCTTCAATTTTTCCCATTTGCTATGGTCATTAGGATATTTTTTTCCATCAAAAACAATTACAGGAATCTTTTGACTGTGCTCTATTTTTTCACGTCCAAAAAAGCTAAACACAGTGTTATTTTTTGTTTTTTGCAGCTTGCTATTAGCACGGTTATCAAAAATAACCACAATAGACTTTATCCTATAAAGCTCATAAGCAAGCTTTGCAGTATATTTTCCAACTATTCCCTGAAAATTCTCCATATTCGAAACCTTCCTAGGCAAGGCGTCAATAGCCTTGCACTGAACAGATTGCCACAGATGGTTTAGATAAACCAAGGTCAAAAATGCAAGAGAATTCCTTTAAATTGAGATTTGTCCAATATTTAGTGATAAGGTATGGTAAATAGGGGGATATATGTATCCAAAATCGTTAATACCCCGACCGGGATTCGGACCCGGGTTAATGCCTAATTCAAACCTTCGCTTTCTGGTCATTCGCTTTAGCGAATGGCCAAATTCTTTCGCGAACCTTAGCAAGGTTCTGAGAAGGCACTGTGCTTGACCGCTGCACTATCGGGGCTTTGCCTTACTAAGTAAACTTGCTTTGATTAGGTTTATATTGGTTAGTGGTTTAATCTATTCGCTATGAAAATTAAGGCTGTTTTACTGGATTTGGATGGTACTCTTATTGATTCGGTTCCTTTGATTATGACGAGTGATAATGCAGCGATTAAGAAGTTCGGCTTTAAGGTTACTCATCAGAGGTTAAGGGAGTTGTCTTTGCTTCACTCAAGGGATATTGCTTATCGTTTGATGGATTCTTCAAAGCAGGTTTTTGATTTGTTTGAGTTTGTTGATTTTAGAAGAAAGCTTTTTGTAAAATTAATAAAAAAACACAAAGCGAAGAATCTCTGGTTTAAGGGTTCAAAAGAATTTATTAAAGAGTCCTCAAAAAGATTTCCGCTTGGAGTGGTTACTGGCTCAAGGCATTTGTTTGTAGATGAGGTTTTTGACAAGAAGACAAAAAGGCATATAAAATTTATAATTACGAGTGATGATGTTGATCATAAGAAGCCTGATGTAGAGCCTTTAGCTTTAGCCCTAAAAAAGCTTCGCTTAAAAAGAGAAGAGGTTGTTTTTATTGGAGACTCTATTCAGGATGGATTAATGTGTCAGCGGCTTGGAGTAAAGTTTATTGCTAAAATTACCGGAATTTCTACAGAAAACCAGTTAAGAAAGTTTGACCCTATTTTTGTTGCGAAAGATTTTAGAGAAGTAATAAATTTTTTGAATCTTTTTTGGTAAAACTGCTATTGTTGGAGAAGAAGTTTTTATTTTTTGAAAGTTTTACCTTTGTTTAGGCTTTTTTCTGGAAATAACTTTCGGATTTTCTTTATTAATTGTATCGTCAATCATAGCCATTTTTTGTCGGAGTAAATGGAGATTAATAGTAGTATCTTTGCATCCGTCGTTTAATAATAAAACTGATTGGGGTGTAACACCAGTGCCTTTCATTTCTTCAAAACCTAGTATTGCTTCGTGAAAACAGGATACTCCAACAACCGCTTTTGGTTTGTATTTTAATATTATTTTTTTTAGCATGCTTCCTCCGGGAACTATAAATGTATGTCCATAACCTAATTCCTGCGCGATTTTTATTGCTTTATCAATATTGCATGCCCCACAGTTTTTGCATTCATAACCTTCCCCGTTTTGGGCGGCCTTGCAACATTTTATGTTTCTTGAACAATGCGGAAGAAATAATACTCTTTCTGAATAAGGAACTTTCTTAAAAGCGGGCTCGTACGCCGCATTTCGCAGTTCAACGTGGGTAAATTGTATTAGCGTGTCCCCTAATCCTAATGTTTTTCCAATTGCTTCTGCTGCAGTTGCTGCGCTCAAGTGCGCTCCTACATCCGCCGCTCTTCCAACAGCAAAGCGTATTTTCTCGTAAATCTTGTCAGCCATTTAGCATCAATTCTTTATCAAAAACAAGCGGGTAAATAAATAAGAAGGTTTGCAGGTAGTGAAAATTATTGAAAATACTTGTTTTGGAAATAAAATTAAACTCATTTCAAACTAAATTGCTTCCAAATAACTTATTTAAATAATTTATTTTTTCCCAGCTTTACATTTTTCTTAGGTTTAACCGCAAGGAAAAGGATTACTGTAATTATTATTATTACGGTCAAAACAATTCCAACGATTGTTAGTTTACTTGAATTCTCTCCTCTAACTATAGGAGGAGCTTGTCTTTCAATAACACATTCGCCCGTAACACATTTTCCACTTGTACAGTAGGTACCATCAGAAGCATTGGTGTTTAAACAGGTTCCATTTGAACAGGAATCAATTGTGCATGGGTTTGAATCGTCACAGTTTTTGTTCAAGCACAAGTCTGTAGCAATCAGCTCAGTTATTGGAGGAGTCTCTTTTGCAAAAGCAAGGTTAAATAACTCTGTTTTTTCAACATTATAATCCGTTTTTGCCGAATAAGTCAAAGTGTAAGTAGCATTTTTTAATAACAGAATCCCAAGGCTTACTATCGGATCGCTCTTTACTATAATGAAGCTCTTATCAAAAGTAATATTTGAAGAATTTGAAGTGAATGTTTTTGGAATGCTTTCAACTAAAAACAAATTATGGTCAGTTGAAGTTGGATTAGTAATTGTCAGAGTGACTTCTGTTTTGTAATTATTGTCCCCAGCACCTTTATAATTTATTATTTTTCTTTGGATTGTAAATTCTTTAGCTATATTAAAACCATCTGTTTTTGCTTGAGTAGTGTAACCAGCTTCTTCAAGTAAAGCATTAAATGCCGCGCTATCCAGAATTATTGTAATAATTTTTTCTGATTGTTTTACATAAACTGAATTATTTGCTTGCCCCGAAGTGCCTGCATCAGTAGCTGTGTTTATGTCAGTGCCTGTTATAGTCACACTGCATGTTTGGTCTTCTGGATCGTTTGCCGTGGAAGTTATTGCGGAGGTAATTGTTTTTGCTCCTGCACTTGGCCCTGCAGTAAATGAGTATGTCCTTGTACTCTGTGAGCCTGAATCCAGCGTGAATGAAGTTGATGTACTTCCTGAAGATAATGTTAAACCAGTATTAGTCAAATTTATTGATACTGTTGCAGAACTCCCCCCGGTATTTTGCGCAATAAAACTCATTGTCATTGTTCCTGAAGATTTGACAATACTTGTCGCACTGCAATTTTTATCGCTTATTTGAACATAACCCGCAGTATTAACAACTAGTGATGCATTTTTGAAATCACTGCTTACATCAGTTCCTGAAGCGGTTACATTGAAAGTGTAACTGCCCGCAACATCTCCTCTTATTGTCCAGCTCTTTGATGAACTTTGACCCGAACTTAGTGTTCCAACTAATTGAGATGCTGAATCTGAAGTGCTTGTCCCTGAAGGCAAATCACCGAGTTCAAGAGAAACATCACTCACACTATCCCCTGAAGTTGTTACTGTTCCTGTCAGGGTTACTGTGTCCCCTTCAGTTATTGCTTCTAAAGAATTCAAACTTAAGGATATGCTCCCTGAAGCACTAACAAAACCGGCAAGCATTACCGCTAACAACAAAAGCAATATCTTTTTCATTTTTTCACCATGTAAAACTTTCTCTAAAAACAATATTTCATCTTACTTCAAATGAACTGTATTGGGTTTGCAAATCGTTTCCTAAATTAACATCCATTGCAAGCATATAATTTGAATCAATTAAGTTCCTCATATTTATTCTTCCTATCCCGTTAGTTATCGTTGCTGTGTAGGATCCGCTTAGAGGGATTTGTGTTCCTGGATTTCCTGAATTTGCGCTGTATTGCGTTTTTATTATTTTAGCGCTTCCCACTCCGCTCGAAGAGAGTCTAATTCCTGAAAGATCTTTAAGTATTATCCATCCCCAAACATTTTGGTTGCTTGATGTTGTTGTTGTCCAAAGACTCCAACTATTGCCACTCCCTCTCCAGCTTGTCCGGTTTATTAAAATCACATTTGCATCAGTAGCGTTTGTGTCATTTTCTGATATTGCG
>JAPLVQ010000069.1 GCA_026397035.1 Candidatus Iainarchaeum sp. | reverse complement strand
AATAGTTGACGCAAGATACCCTGAAAAAACCAGGAACCACGTGCTTGAAAAAATGGTGAATGGAAAGAGAAAACATTTACTGATTGTACTAAATAAAGCTGACTTGATTAGCGACAAGAAAATACTCGAAGAAAAAAAAGCGTTAATTGAGAACGAAACGGGCGGAAAAGTAATTTTTATCTCCGCGCTCAAAAGAGACGGGATAAACATGATACGAAGAGAAATGGCACGCGCTTCAATAGGAAGAGCAAATTTCACCACAGGAATAATTGGATATCCTAACGTTGGAAAAAGTACATTAATAAATGCGCTTGCAGGCAGAGGAAGAGGAAGAGTTGCTACCTCACGAAAGGCGGGACTAACACGAGGACTCACAAAAGTAAAAATCACTGAAGGGGTTTATTTAATTGACTCGCCGGGAATTATTCCATTTGGCGAAGAAGAATTTGATTTATTTTTGGTAGAGTCTAAGAACCCTAACCAACTAAAAGATGTTGAAGGCGCTGCCGTGAAACTAATACAAATAATGGGAAAAGAAAAAGTTGCTAAATTTTACGGACTTTCTTTAGAAGTGGCTAGTGAAAAAGATGAAGAAGAACTCCTTGAAGAAATCGCAAAAAAGAAAAACTTAATCAAAAAAGGCGGGGACGGGGACGTTGCAAAAGCCGCACGCGACGTGCTTGAAAGATACCAAAAACACGAACTAATTTAAATAAAATGAAAAACAAGCCGAAAAAAAGACTGGAGAAAGTCTTGAAAAGTCTTTTCAAAACTAATTATAATTTTTTAATCAGTTCAATTATCTGCTTTAGTAGAACCTTACGCTTAATCGACGTCTCTTTATCAAGCTCGTGCTTCAACTCGTGAAGCATATCCTCAACAGTAACGTGCATAGAAAGAATGTAATAAAAAAGGGTTAAAAAGCAACTGAAAAGACCTGCAAAGCCAATCTTAATCTGGTTCAAACTTTTCAAGCAACTTGTTAACATAAAGCAAACGCTGAGCAGGGTCGGTAATTTCAATTTTTCTAGTTCTTCCAAGCAAAATTATTTTTAACTGCTTGGTTTTTTTATCAATTTCAAACCTAACTCTATGCATTTTCCAATTAGGGTGCCTTACAACAAGCGGCTTCTTTACTATGCCAAGCAACTTTGTAACAGCCAATTCCTTTCCAAGCGCAGCCTCAATATTATTAAAAGCCAAATTTGCAAAAGGCTGGGCAGCGGCAACTCTGTTCTTTTCAACAATATCTGCTACAACCTTCAAAGAACGCTTGCTAACCCCAGAAGGAACAGCAGTTAAAAGAAAAGGGTTTCTTTCTAAAGTTGAACTACCAAAAACAACTCCTTGCTTTTTTCTCACCTTTGAAGAAGAAACTATTTGAAAAGCGGAACGCAACGGCGTTCTTTTAACTCTTGATCTATTAATCCCTGGTCTGTTTGAGCCCTTCATTACAACACCTACACAAAATAATATATTAACACACCATTTTTTCTAGCTTCCTCTAAAGAAACCATGAAATTCTTCCCAGCGTTTCTAAAATGCTCCGCGCGAAGAAAAAACCACCCTTCATGAGGAACCTTCCACCCAACAAAAAACTCTGCTCCCGCTACACGCGCCCAATTAACTTCATCATTAAAAGTAACCACTGGAATCGCTAAATAATTTCCTTTCCAAGCCTTGCACTCAAAAGCTAGAATCCGGCTGTTCTTTAACGCAACAACATCAGGACTCGGAAGAGGAGAAACACCAGACCCCGCAACCCTAAGAACGGCAAAACCCTTATCAAAAAGAACCTTAATCAACTCACGCTCCGCATTCGCACCCTTATTATAATGAGCCATGCAAAAAGAACGAAGAACAAGTATAAATAACAAGCGGGAAATAGGAAAAAACAGTACTGAAAAATAATCACCATTTCAAATACGCTTTTTTTGAAGCACTCTTTTTTTAGAACTAATACCAACAACCCTGCGAGATTTAAACCTCAAAGCTCGAAGCTGTGCTCTCCTATTCTTTTTATTTTGAATCAATTTCTTTTCCTGAGCTAGCGCGCCAAACTACATCCCCTTAAGTTCTTTAAGAGAGATTTTCTTTGAGGAATAAAAAGTGTCTTTGTACCAAAAAGTTTCCACTCCTTTTACATACTTATATGCAAGCGCGAGGTTATTTGATGCACCATAACCATGATAACAATGCAAAAGAACTTTTCTATTCTTTGCCTCGTTCTTTGCAACAAAAGAAAGAAAAGATTTCAAACGCAACCTAAGCTCGTTTGAAGAAAAACTATAACTAGTTCTGCTCACCTTAGATGACACATCAGACTCCATCAATGGATCCTGCAAAACGACAGGGACATAACCATATCTCCGTTTAACTTCACTTAATAAAATAGGATTAATTGGAGTCATTGAAAAAATTGCTTTAATCCCCCTCTCTCAAAAACAGCATATGCTCAACAGTAGTTGGCAATGCACTTGTTGAAAGAAAATTATCAACCGAGTTATACATGGGAAGCACTACTGCACTAGGCATAAAAAGACCCTTTAAAGAAAAAAACTTTGAAACTCAAAAAAAATAACTAGAACTTTTTAACAGGAACGTAAGTTATTCCTTTATTTGCAAATTCCAAAACCTTCCTCTGTTCAGCAACAGGCAAATCATAAAACCCTTCAAGAATTTCTCTAATATTCTCCCTTGGTTTTGTTCTAATAGAACTTCCATGCGCAATCTCATAGTCTAGTTGTCTAAGATAACCCTTCGGATCCGCGCGAGCAGAAGGTTCATTACCTGCAATAGCTTCCATTACTCTCTTCAAGTGAGAAGGACTAACTTTAGAACCCTCATAACCAGCAATATTCTCCGCATGAGCTCCAATAAATTGCATTGCAGGGACACTTAATGGAGCAACGGGTTTAGTGGGATTGAAAAAAGGAGTCATTTCTCTTGCCCACGCTCTAGAAGCAGGAATATGGTTTTTTTCCAAATACTTTGATACCTGCTCAACTCTTTGAGTGTGCGCAGAAGTAATCTTGTAGCCCTTGTGCGCAACAGCCCCGCCGCCCAAAAGAAGAGAACCAGCAACTAACGCAACTCCTGCCCTTTTTTTATTTTTCTTCCAAGCAGAACTTGAAGCACGAGAAGCGCGGCTAGCAAGACCAAGAACGGACCTCCTCTGATAATTATTCCTTAACACTGGCATAAAAATCATAATAATTATGCGCTGGAGCAATATAAACCTTTTCTTAATGAGTATGTGCTAACCGTTTTGTAGGTTTTGTTTGATTGTTTGGAATAGGTCGAGTGCTTGTTGTTTGTATGTTGTTATTTGACTTGTGAGGATTGAGAATGTTTCTGCTCCTTTTTGGTTGCGGAGGCAACCAAATATTT
>JAPLVQ010000179.1 GCA_026397035.1 Candidatus Iainarchaeum sp. | reverse complement strand
TCTCCTTTGATTCTTGAACGCGCTTTTGACGCGCTCGCCCTTGACAAGAAGAAAGATTCTTGTAAAACGGATACAATTGAAGTAAAAAGGCTTCTTGAAAAAATGAAGGAGATTTATTCATCAAATCCATTAACCCCATTTATTTTTGAAGGCGTGCTATATACTGCTGATATTGGAAAACCAAAGGAAAAAGAATTTGATACTATTAACTCGGCGCTTAACGCTCTTCTTCTTTCAGAAAGCGGTTTTTCAAGCAAGGAAACAAAAAAGGATTTCGTTCAGAAGAAAACAAAAGCGGATAAAACAATAAAAGATATTCAAATTAAAAAAGCGCAAATTGAAGGTTTTGAAGTTAAAGAGAAAGAGTTGCAAGAAAAGGGAGAAAAGATATATTTACATTATCAGGAAATAAAAGAGCTTCTTGAAGCCGTTTCTAAAGCCCAAAAAAAAGGAATTGAAGAAAAAGAAGTTATGAAAAAAATTAATTCTATTAGGCCAATCTTAAAGCGGCTGGATTTTAAGAAAAAAGAAGCTGTGTTAACTGTAAATAAATAGGAAAGACTTTTATGCCATTAAGAAGAAAGACAAAAAAAAGAAAGCCTCAAATAGATTCAAAAACCAAAAAAATTGTTGAGGCTGAATTTTTTAAACTGCAAAGACTTCCAAGAACGACTGCACAGACTTTTTGCATTCTTGCACAAAAAATTGGCACAAACCCGGGGACCGTTGAAAGATATCTTCTTGAACTTAAAAGAAGAAGAAAATTGGCTTTGTCTGTGTGCGAAGCCCTTGGCAGTAAAAAATTAAATAGCCCAACCCCTAGAATTCAAAGCATCAAGCCGGGCAGAAAATTAAATAAATTCAAAAGAACTCTCCCAGCAAAACCCGTTTTTCTAAAAAACGTTTATAACCGCCAGTATTGGGGCAAAATAGATGTTTCACAAGCAGAGTATTTGCTGGCAAATACTGCCCTGCCAAGCGAAGAAATTGCAAAAATCGCCTGTCAAGGCTTTGCCAAATTTAGCTCGGCAAAAGCAAGCGTTAGTAGACTTAACTGCAAGAAAAAAATACGCTCGGGGCAAATCTCAATGCTTTGTAGTCATGGACTCGGGTTAAGGGAACGCAACTTGGAAAACTTGGCAAAAAATACCCTTAATTATGATTCACTGCCAAAGCTTTCTTACGCTCAAAAATCAAAAATCATGCACAAATATTTGGCAGCATTGCACTCTATCCTTTCTGAAAAAGGAATTACAAAACCAGGGGTGCGCAAAAGGATTATTGGGAAAGTCTGGAAAAGGCTTGATTTTTATAAAGAAAATGTTTTTCCTAAAACTGTTTTTGTCTTGCTTTTGCTTAGGGGAGCAATGATTGATGAATACGCAAACAAAATAATAAACAAAATTTATGGGATTAATTATAGGCAACTGCGGGTAAAAAATTTATTGGACCGCGAAAAGAAGAGAGAAATAATTGAGGCAGTTTATCCTGTATTGAGGACTTTTGTTAAGGCAAACTTCCGAAGCAATGGAATAATTGAACCGGAAGATATATTGCATAATGTAATGGCTGTGGCGGATTCGGCGCTTGATACTTTTGACCCGGCTGTGCACAATAGCCCGCTTGATCTTCTCAAACTCGTCGCATTAAATAAAATCAGACAGGCAAAAAAATTAATTGCAGAAGAGAAATTAAATTTAAATCTGTTAACTAGCCTGACAAGGGCTGAATTTCTTGCAAAATACCCAAAGCCAAAATTTACCGAACACATTGAACGCCCTTTTGGGGGTGGGGGATAAATCAAGAAAATAAAGAAAGGGGTTGTTTATAATATTATTAACTGTAAGAATTAATTAACACAACTCATAAATATGAATTAAAAAATTAAACAAAAAAGGAGTTTTTAAATGTTTATGGCTAGTCAAAAAATTGATCCGTCAAGGCTTTGTTTTCCAAGGATTTCTTCAAATTATGAAACTGCACATGCAGTATGGAAACGCCCTGAAGTTTTTAAGCATGGGCAAAGTATTAGACCGCGTGACCCGCAATTACTATCTAAGCTTGGAATGGCTAGTGGGGATCGGGTATTGGTAGTTGCTGGTTTTACGGGGGATTGGGCAAGAGCGATTGCGCATGACGCGAGAGTTACTTTTACTGACTTAATAAGAGAAGCGGTGATTCGGGCGCGCAAAAAAACTTCTTTTGTTGCAAAACTTGCTGGGATGAAGGGAAACATTATTTCAGCCAAGGCAATTCCTGCAGAGCGGGCAGTTGAAAGACCAAGTGTTTATGATTGGACTTTTTCTTATGAACCAATACCAATTCAAACTAGCGGGGCAATCAAACTTGTTGCATTAAGGAGTCTGCTTAATAGAAGAGGGTTGTGTCTTGCTTGGGGGCCGTTTAGGGAAGCAAATTTTGAGGAATCAAATTATTCCACTCTTTATGAGTTAAGTGAAATTTCAAGAATTTATGGGATTGCAGACCCAGTGATATCAAGACCAAAAATTATTCAAACTGTGTTTGGGGGTAAAAGCGAAGTTGAGGTTGTTAGACTATTGACTAACGACTCTGCAAGAGAAAAGGCTTGGCTTGATGTTAGGTTGCTTAAGGTTCTTGAAAAAAAAGAAAAACGGGGAGAATTTTTTGAGTTCAATGAAGCCGCAAAAAGATTCAGTGTTAGTAAAACAGAGATTATATCAAGTATTAGGCGGTTAAATCAATTAAATAAAATTCCTTACATGCCGTTTGCACCCAAGAAACTCGGCTTGGATATGGCAAAAAACCCTTATTTACCATAAACACAAGCATCACCAAAAACCAGCCTTTCCCCAAGCGGAACATCGAACAAAGCGCCTTTTTTTAAAAAAGGCATCATCTTGGAGAAAAAAGTTTTCTTGGGGTCAAAACTTTTAGCCATGGTTTAAACCATGGCTTGGCAAGTTTTTCTTAACTAATTAAGACTCAATTATTTCTCGCTCATCAACAATGAACACATCGCTTACTGCAGTTACTGCTGCATAAGGTATTTCGATGAGTTTATCTACTTTGCCCATTTTTGAGAGAAGTCTTGAGGTCCTGTCTATTTCAACTACCAAGTACTCTATATCTCCGCCAACTTCCGAAACGATTATGTCAATTAATTTGCCAACTTCGTCCCCTCTGTTAGTGATGATTCTTT
>JAPLVQ010000086.1:424-4896 GCA_026397035.1 Candidatus Iainarchaeum sp. | reverse complement strand
TGAAACAAAAAAGTCCAGTGTTCAGTTTACAAATTCACAGGATGCTAATTTTTCCCCGCTAGATTTTAATATATCAGTAGACAGCCACGTGAGTTTCCTTGAAGATGGAATTAATATTGGGACTTATGACTGGAGAGACTTAACAGAAACTAAATACCCAACCAGAACAACAACTTACAAGAAGGATGGGAAAACGTATGTGAAAACAGTTATTACTGCGATTATTCCCGCAAACTCAACAATAACACTAGACCCGACTTATGATTTATCTTTAAGCACAAATTATGCAGTTCGCTGGGTTGGTCCATATAGCGGGGGTACTGATTTTTTCTATATAGGAGCCAGCAATGGTTCTGGTCAGGGTGTTCAATTAGTGAATGTTGATGGCGGAACATATTCTAACGATTTACTAATAACCGCTTATAATGCGGGCAATTCACACGGTAATGGAGTTGGTAATGGCGCAGTTTATTTAATTAAAAATATTGACAACTTGAGCGGCTCAAAAGATATGGCGTCGGGGAGCAGCTATAACGTGGTATGGAATGGTGCTGGCAGTAGTGCAAAATTGGGATCTACTAGTAATTCTGGTTTGGGTGTACAACTAGCGAATGTTGATAATGGTGCGTACGCTAATGACTTACTGCTAACTGCATATTACGGGACAGCTAATAGCAAGTCGAGTAATGGCACTGTTTTTTTGATTAGAAATATTGACGGCTTGAGCGGGGATAAGTATTTGACTAATTCGACTGATTATAATGTTTTGTGGAATGGTGGAACAGCAAGTGATTATTTGGGAAGTACAAATGGCTCTGGTTTGGGTGTTCAATTAGTGAATGTTGATGGCAACACATATTCTAATGATTTACTAATAACGGGTTATTATGTGAGTGTTAATAGTAAGACCCGCAATGGTGCAGTTTATTTGATTAAGGATATTGACAGTTTAAGCGGTGCAAAAGATTTGAGTTCTTCGAGCAACTATACTGTTATGTGGGCCGGAGGTGGGGCTGCAGCAAGTGATTATTTGGGGTATACTACTAATAGCGGCAGTAGTGGTTCTGGTTTGGGTGTTCAGCTTGTGAATGTTGATGGAGGGATTTTTTCTAATGACTTGTTGCTGACTGCAGTTAATGCTGATGTTAATAGCAAGTCGAATGATGGTGCTGTTTACTTGATTAGAAATATTGATGGTTTGAGCGGTGGGAAATATTTGAACTCTTCAAGTGATTACAATGTGATGTGGAATGGGGGTGCGGCAAGTGATTATTTGCGGGGGGTTCTGGTTTAGGGGTACAGCTTGTGAATGTTGATGGGAGTGCGTATTCTAATGATTTGTTACTGACCACCTACAAAGCTGATGTTAATAGTAAGGCGGATTCGGGTGCGGTTTATTTGATTAAAAATATTGATGGTTTGAGTGGTGCAAAAGATCTTGTTAACTTGAATAATTTTGATGTCAGATGGAATGGGGGTGCGGCAACTGATTCTTTGGGTTATACTATTGGTTCGGGTTTGGGTGTTCAGCTTGTGAATGTTGATGGTAGTGCGTATGCGAATGATTTGCTATTAGCTGCAGTCAATGCTGATGTTAATGGTTTGACTGATAATGGTGTGGTTTATTTGATTAAGGGGATTGATGGTTTGAGTGGTGTGAAAGATTTGAGTGATTTGGGTAATTTTGATGTTTGTTGGAATGGAAGCGTGGCGAGTGATAAATTAGGGTCTACTGATTATTATGGGGGAAACGCTGGTTTGGGTGTTCAGTTGGTGTTTGATTAAGGGGATTGATGGTTTGAGTGGGGCGAAAGATTTGAGTAGTTTGAGTAATTTTGATGTTAGGTGGAATGGAGGAGCAGCGAGTGATTCTTTGGGCGCTAATTATGGTTCTGGTTTGGGGGTACAGCTTGTAAATCTTGATAATGGGGCATATGCTAATGATTTGTTATTGACTGCATTTATAGCAGATGTTAATGGTAAGGCGGATTCGGGTGCGGTTTATTTAATTAAAGGTGTTGATGGTTTGAGTGGTGCAAAAGATCTTGTTAACTTGAATAATTTTGATGTTAGGTGGAATGGGGCGACGTCGTATGATGATTTGGGGGGGACAACTCAATCAGGTTTGGCTAGTTTGGGTGTTCAGCTAGTGAATATGGATGGTGGCAGGTATGCCAATGATTTGTTACTAACGGCAGCTTTCGCCGATGTTGGGGGGTATAGTAACAATGGTGCCGTTTATTTAATTAGAAATATTAACGGTTTGAGTGGAATAAAAGATTTGAATTCTTCGGGCAGTTATGATGCTTTGTTTAGGGGGGGTTTTGATAGTGAACAATTAGGGAACACTGGTAATTCAGGAGCCGGTGTTCAAGTGGTTAATATTGATCAGGGCACATATACAAATGATTTGCTATTATCTTCTTATACCGCGAGTATTGGTAGTAAGTTATATGCCGGGGTTGTTTATTTAATACGTGATCCAGTCATAAAAACTGCGGATTTGAATTTTGTAAGTTTTGACTGGAATTCGGGTTCCTTTGGTATGCCTTCTTTTTCTTTTGTGAGGGATGGGAATGTGACAATTGATTTTAATGTTTTTGATTCTGATAATTATCGGCTTAAAGTGGATATTAATTATTCAACCACAAATACAGCAGGGACAGGCACTTCAATAGTTCGGGATCTGAATCTGACACTTACAAACTGCACCAGCCAAGATTGGAATGTTTCACCCGTTGATTGTAATTATGATTGGAATATTTCAAGTTTGCTCGTTGCTGATGGGAATTATTATATTTTAATAAAAATTGATGATAATCTTACCCCTTTGTCTAAGGATTTGGGTTTGTTACAAGTTGATAATACACCGCCTTCTACTTTAGGGGATGGCAGTAATAATATTTGGCAACTTTTGGATGGGAATATTCACTTAACCTGTAATGATGGCGCAGGCAGTGGGTGTTATTTGACTCAATACAGATTGGATACTGACCCTACGAATGGGGTTTATTGGGGCAATTGGCAGAATTACTCCGGGAGTATCCTTATTTTTGGGGATGGTAATTTTGCAATTGATTTTAACAGCAGGGATAATGCCGGAAACGTGGGGGATGTTAATGAGTTTTTTATTATTATTGGTCCGCACGGAAGGCTGACAACTTATAATGCCAACGTTTTGCCAAGATCTTTTTTTGTATCTAGCAACACAGTGGATTTGCGTTTTGATGCAAACCTAGTTCTAATTCCACCAATAGAAATATTTGACAGCGCAGGAACACTAAGGGATAGTAATTATTTCTCGCTCACTGTTTCTGCTTCTGATATTAATTCTTTTGATTACAATTTTGTTGTTAGCGGTGCCAGCGGTTGGTATGATGTTCGAATAGGCTCGCAATATTTTCCCAAAGCTTTCTATAAGGGCACTGTTTGGCAGAGCAGGTTTATGGACGACTCAAACAATGTTTTTCCTTTTAGTTATGACCTTAATGTTACAGAACCAAATATTATTAATAGATGGCTTTCTTCTTTTGATACAAATGTGAATTTTACTTACGGGGCGAATCCTTCCTCAATTAGGGTGCTTGATTGTAACGAAACGGGGGCATGCATAGAAATTCCTTCGCAGATTTATGATTCCGTAACAAATAGTGGTTTAGTAACTTCAGCAAGATTAGTATTCCCTGCTTCAATCGGCAAAAATGAAACAAGGCATTTTATTGTAAGCTATTCCTCACAGAGTCTTCCTAAATCATACTTTGTTGATTTTAATACTCTGCAAAACGGTTACATTTTTGATTTTAACAATTCGATATTTAAAATGACAGTTGATATGAATAAAGGGGGAAACATAACACGCATTGTGAGCAATAGAGCTTCTATTAGTGACCTAAACGGAAGCACACTCATGTTTTATTCGCCAAGCACTTTTTCAGGCGGGATTACCAACAATCCTGCAAGCCTGGTAAATCCTTCATTTTCAATTGATGCCAACGGGCCGCTTGTTTCAATAATAAGTGTAAGCGGGACTGTTGGAGGAATGAGTTATACTGAAAAATACAAGGTGTATGCAAACACCTCTTTCTTTTTATACGACCAGAATATTTCTTCAAATCAGTCAGGGGTTTTGTGGGTTTTAAGTGACAGCTATTCTTTCTTTTCGGCTAGAAAATTCAATAAATATGCAAATTTTACTAATAATACCTTATCAGTGAATGACGTAAATACTTTAAATAATACCTTGTCTGGAGGGGATGCTAATTTTGTAGGGGTTTATGATAAATCAACCCTTGACGGGGTCGGGGAGATTTTCCTTTCAAGGCAGTCTTCAATTAGCCATGTGCCGCCAACAATTTCTTTTTATGACCAAGCAGCTTATTCGTATTGGCAGAGACAAGTTTATTCAGGGCAAGTAAATAATGGGGATTATTTTTCTTCCAGTAGTGCTGTTGCTGTTTTTAATCCTTGGAATG
>JAPLVQ010000086.1:0-372 GCA_026397035.1 Candidatus Iainarchaeum sp. | reverse complement strand
GTTACTCATCCTCTGACTGTTTTGGCTGGCGGAGAAGTAGTTATTGATTCAAATGCACCTGTTCTTACTGCGCAAGGGCACAGTCCAAGTCTCGTTTTGGATAGTGCTGATTTGAATTGTTATTCTACTTGGCATGATGATTTGCTTTTGGATTACGTTTTGGTTAATGTTGCTGGTCCTGATTTAAATATATCAGGAATCAGGTTGAATGCCCGTGTTACGGATTATAATGCAGTTTATACGATTCCCAGTTCTTTGTTGAATGCAGGGGATGTTAATTGCGTATTCACTGTGTATAATGTTGCGGCAAAAACAGCAACTACGACGGAATCAATTATGGTTACTGATACTAAATCTCCTCAGGCAGTGATT
>JAPLVQ010000083.1 GCA_026397035.1 Candidatus Iainarchaeum sp. | reverse complement strand
GTCCCTTTTTGCCGCCCCGACCTTTTTCTCCAATGCTAAGTGCGCAGGTGATCCATAAAGAACAAGCGTATTTCTTTCATCCATATGCAATACTCGTTGTGCAATCGATATAATTGTGAGTTGTACTTAATAGGGACAACAAATAAATACTAGTTTGTTCATTTTCCATTATGGATTTGGATGTTATTGAGTCTGCAGGAATTCCAAAAAAAGAGTCTGAGGTCTATTTGCTGCTTCTTAAAAATGGCCCTTCAAAGGGAGCTGAACTGGCCAAAAAAATGAATATCTCACGTCCGCACATTTATGACGCGCTTAATTCTCTAGCTAGGCACGGGCTTGTAGGACATTCAATAAAGAATGGCACAAGAATTTACTCTGCAGCAAGCCCCGAGAAGCTTTTGGATTTCGTCCACACAAAAAAAGAGGATCTTATACAAAATGAAAGACTACTTATGGAAGCTTTACCTGGATTGATTTCAAAACAAAAAAATTCCTCTCCGCATATAAGGGTGGAAGTTTTTGAAGGAAAAGAAGGTGCAAGAACAGTGTTTAATGATGTCAATCGCCAGACGCTTTTAACCAAAAAGGAAATGGTTTTGTTTGGTGCAGCCTCTGGACTTTTTCGCAAACTTGATCCAATTTTTCACCAAAAGCACTACAAAGAAAGAGAAAGATATGGGATTCACGCAAGGTATATTTTTAATGAAGGCGCTGATATAATCAGGCACCCTTTGATAAAATACAGAGTGCTCCCTGCAAAATTTAAGGTTCCTTCTGTTACATGGATTTTTGGAAACAAGGTGAGTATTTGGATGCTCTCAGACGCCCAATGGTTGTGTTGTGTAATCGAAAACGAATCCTTAGCTGATTCATACAGAGAGTACTTCGAATTTATTTGGAAGACTGCCAAAATAATTAAATAAACTATAAATAAATATTGGTAAACTACAGGTGAACTAAAATGACAAACACAAAAAAAGAGATTGAAGCGATAAAGATGCGTAATGCGCGCGTTGAAGCGGATAAGGCGTGGGAAGTAAGTAAAACACGCAAAGTAATTATTGCTGTCCTCACTTACATTGTAATAGTTCTTTTCTTCGTTGTTGCAACTCTTCCAAACCCTTTTGTTAATGCACTTGTGCCCACTGCTGGTTTTGTTCTTTCAACGCTCTCGTTGCCCTATTTCAAAAAAATGTGGTTGAAATTTGTTTATAAAAAATAGGTTGTTGGCTTCTTTTCATTTTTATTGATAATCCTACCGTTCAAGCCTTGCCGCCTCAGCCTCATAAGCTCCTATAAATCTTCCTTTGTTTTCGGGGGATAAAAATCGAATAATAATTTCCTGTACCATTCGCGCGCACTGCACATCAGTTTCTGTTTTGGCTTGGCGTATCGACCCATAATCAAGCATTATTCTCCCCCAAGTGTTATCCTTTTTTTTATAAAAATGCCAGCAATCCGCAAACTCTGGGTAAAATCCCTTGTGATGTATATATGCCATGTCTTTTGCTATATCAAGAACGACTGGTTCGGTGTTACTAAAATTTGTTACAAATACAGGTTTGCCATTAGCATCATTAATTGGATACAATTTTCCGTATTTTTTTGTTAAATCCTCCATTATTACTTCCCCGAATCTTTTAGCTTTTTTTCTCAGAACTGGAGTAAAAAACTCGGGTACTGGAATATTTCCTTCTTTGAGTGTTCTCCAAACCAGTTTTTCCCCAGCAAGTTTGGACTTATTAAGATTCCCAGTCAGATAATGCCTTTTCCTAACTGCTGGAATAATTCTTAGGCGAGGCGTGAGCAAAAGCCCGTGGCTGATTTCGCCTTCTCTTGATTCAAAGCTTTCCCCGCTTTTAACAAAAGCGTATCTTTCACCCGGGGCAAATAAAAACTTGAACGGGTTTTCTCGTTTTGTTTTAGAAACAGATTTAAAAGAATGACCAATATTTTCGTGCAATTGTCCTTGTTTTCTCAACCAGGAAAAACTTGGCTTTTGTTTCATTAATAATTCATCCCAATTTAATTCATTGCTTTAAACAATTCTTTCTCGAGCGCGGCTTTGATTTTTGCTGCATCAAATCCGAGTTTTACTAGTTTTGTTTGTCCTTTGATTCCTTTTCCTGAGGCTGTTGCGACTATTAGTCCGTACATTTCGAGTTCGTTAATGTACTGGCGGTACCATCTGCTGGTGATTGTGTGTTCTTCAAACTTTTTGGCTAGATCTAAATAAGTGTCAAAAATTTCTCCGGAGTATAGTACTCCTTCTTCTATTTCTCCGCTTACTTTTCTTATTCCTCTTTTCTGAGAGGTTAATTGTGCGATTGCATAAAGTACTAGTTGTTGTTGCTGGGGGAGAGTGGAAATCATTGAAATTATTATTTCTTCTTCTACGCTTGCTTTTGCTTTTTCAACATAAGCGTCTGTCACTGTCGTCACTTGTTCAACTATTTCTCCTGCTCTTTGCATTAGCATTACTGCGGTTCTTGCGTCTCCTGATTCTTGGGCGGCGATTGCGCTTGCAAGTAGTATTGCCGGTTCACTTACCGCATTTGGTTTGAACGAAATTAAACATCTTTCCTTTAGTATCTGGCATAATTCAGTTGCATTATATGGGTTGAATACGAGTTCTCTTTCGCATAACGAGCTTTTTGTTCTAGGGTCAAGCTTTTCTTTGAACATTAAATTGTTTGAGATTCCTATCATTGTAAGCGAACCGCTTTCAAGTTCATCGTTTCCCCTGCTTAGCGAGTAAACCAAATCATCAATATCTTTTACTTTGTCAATCTCATCAAGTACTAATATTAAGTGCGCTTTTTTTTCATTCGCATATTCAAGTAGTTTTTCATAAACAAATGATGCACTATATCCCAAAAAGTCTTTTTCAGGATAAAAACTGCGAAGTACTTTTAATAGTGCCTTGTATTTTGACGGGTGGCTTCGGCAATTCACATAGCATGAGCCTGCGCTTATCCCGTTTTTCTTCACGAATTCTCCAAGCTGTTCGAGCACATGCTTTACTGTGCTTGTTTTGCCCGTATTATGAGAAATAATCCCATTTGCAATGAAATTATGGTTTTTTGGGAAACATCATACCCGCAATCATTGATGGGCATTTGTTTGAGATATTTTGAAATCATCGCTTTTAGTTTTTCTTGTTTTCCAATACTATAAAATCCAATCTTGTAGTAAAACTTTATTATATTTCCTTGACCTTGGATATACAATCGGTACGCTTCAAAAGTTTTCCCATTTAATTTAGCTGGCTTTGGTCTTACTTTGCATGAAATACCTTCTTGGTACAATACAAGCGCAATTTGTTGCAAAAGCTTTTTTGAATTTGAATAATATTCTATTTGGTAAGTCTGTTGGCTGATAGTACCATCCCCAGAGAATAAAGCCCGCAAAAACTCGATTTGAACCGCAGGTGCAGATTCAAGAACTATTTGAGGAATCTCAACAATCCCGCTTTTTTTGCCAAAAGGAACGCCAAGCATATTTAATGTCTGACATACTTGATGCGAAATAACGTTGACATGCGCACAACGATTTTTTGGATAAATTATTTTTGGAGTGCCAACAAAGTGGCTGTTCAGATCAGATTGAACCAGTTTTAATAAATTTTGGTCAGCACTAAAATATCTGAACCTTTGTCGGTCAGCATTGTAATAATATCCTTTGCTGTCAATAACTCTTTTTTGTTGTCGGTTTAAGCTTCCATCGCTAATAGTAAAACCAAGTAATCGCACAATAGAAAGTGGGATTTCTTGTTCGTTAAGTGAAGGCAAACCATACCCCAACACTACTTTCTCTCCAATTACAAACTCATCTGCCTTTTTCCACTGCATTGCAACAGTCAGCAAAGGGTGATCTTTAGTTACGGCAATCTCAAGACCATTTTCAAGAATAATCTTAACCAACTTATCTTTATTTAAAAATTTCAAAAACACAAATTCAGACCATTCATACTTTTTTGTCTCTTTATTGAATGACAAAACTAGCTCATCAATGCTGTTAACATCCTTGATTTTCTTCCAGCCATTACTCGTATAAACCAAACTATCGCCGGCAATACACCCCGTTTTTCCATAAACGAATAAATTATTTGGTTTTGAGCTGTTTATTACTGCTGATAATCCTTGAGTGATTTCTTCTATTTGTTTTTCTCTAAAAGGCAGTTTTTCTGGAACATAATGCGAGGAAATAATATCCTTATTTAAGAATACTGTGTTTTTTGCCATTTGTTTGTCAAATACATTTTCCATTTTTTACCCACCAAGCTTTGTCTCTAAACTTTAACCCCTAACACTCTAACTAAAATATATTTTTCAATTTCCAAAAACTAATCAAAAACTATATCCTAACCCAATAATTTCAATAAAACTTAATCAAAAATTTAATCATAACCCCGATAACTTCAAACTACCTAATCAAAAACTTGATTACAACACTTCAAACCCAAAAGTCCAATCAAGTACTTTTTGTCAGCAAAAGAATAAAAATACCGGTTGTTTACCTTCCGAATTAACTCTTCCACTAATACTATCTCTTTCTTTAATAAATGAGTTCTTGTTTGGAAAGCAAACAATCATTAAATTTATTCTTTTTATGAATTTGACCCCCTTGATTTTTGAATAATTAGTTGAAATTGAAATAATTTTTAAAAAAAATAATTCTTTTGTTATGTCTATACTGTTATGTTTGCGAGAGAGCCTCAACATAGGGCTTTTAAATGTTTTATTTAAGAAAACCTATTATGCGCGCTTTTTAGCGGGGTGGTACATTTGGGTTTTTTTAATAAAGTAATGACAAAAACTGATTCGGTGGATTTGGAAGATTTTTTGAATAATCTTGACGCTGTTCAGGAAGAGAGTTATGAGAATGCTGACGCTTTAGTTAAGCCTCTTGATTTGAATAACGAGGCTGACTCTGAAGTTATTATCAGGGAAGTTAAGACTGGCAATATTGCTCTAGTAAACATAGCTGATTTGAATAAAAGAAATAAAGCAAAGCTAAAGGAATTGCTTACAAGAATCAAATCTGAAGTTAGGGCTATTGACGGCGACATGGCTGGTATTTCAGCTGAAAGAATTCTTGTCACTCCTTCAAAAGTAAAAATAATTAAGAAGAAAGGACAGTGAGTTAGTTGTATTTAGGCAATCCTTTGTTGCCTATTAACATAACCGCTCTAGGCGCGGCGGATGCAATTAAAAAAGAACTTTTAAAAAAAAGCTGGCATGAGTATGAGCTTAAGCCTTTGAAGCTCAACTTAATGCCTTATTTTTTATTTAATTATCACTACTTCTTAGAAGATTCTGCGGACGAGCAAAAAACGGTTAAGAGTACTGTTCATGGTATTTTGGCTGTTGACGGTCATCGAGTAGAAGTTCGTCCTGACCTAGTCGAATTGCTTAAAGAGAATTGGAAGAAAAATACGCAGGAAGCCCCAAGAGGAGTATATAATGAAAAATGGTGTAATATTGAAAAGCGCGAACAAGATGATATTCTAAAAATAAAAACGGCTAAGCACTTTAATATCCCAAAAAATAATGTTTTTGTTTCCAGCCCGAAAAAAATGCTTATTCCATTATATTACACTTTTGCGGTTCTCGGCGAGAAAGAATATAAGTTTGTTGTTAATGCAATTGATGGTAGAATAGAGGGTTTGGATACTGTTCCTAATAGAGAGAAGAGTTATGCTGAAATTACCCGCGAAACGATTAATGAATTAAAAAATCCAGCTAACTGGATTAAGTACTCAAAAGAAGCTATTTTTAGCGGGAAAGATGCAGCGGTATCCAAGGCAAAAAGCATTCCAAAATCCACTATAAAGATTTCTTCAAAAAAGTTTTTGAACTATTTTGATAGTAGAGAAGTTTTAATAGTAATAATGGTTCTTGCGGTCATTCTGATCATAATTGGGTTTTTTAAAATTTGAAAGCGGATTATCCCGCCTTTTTCATTTATTGATTTAATATGGAAATATGCTGGAATCTTGTGCATTGCTGTCCATTTAGCTGTAAAATTTGCATGGTTAATCCAGCAACTGTAAATAACGCTAATAAAGACCTCCTCAACTCTAAGTTACAGAAATCAGGACAATGTTTAAATCATAAAGAGAAACTTGAAGTTTTGGCGGATATTGCAAAAAGTTTTAAAGAAATAAAACTTGATTTTTCCGGCGGGGATCCTTTATTACTCAAAAAAGATCTGGAAGTGATTAAATTAGCATCGGATTATTTTGGTGCCAAAAATATAGAGCTAAGCGTAACTGGCGCCTGCATTACAGAAGAGCTTTTGGACTTTCTGAAAGATAAAGTTTCCGAGATTGATTTCACTTTAGACACTCTTTACCCAAGATTGGAAAGCACAAGAGAAGCTGAATACAGTAAGGCAAGCATTCGCGCAATAAAACTTACTTGTTCAAAAAATATCCCTGTAACGGTTGCTACAGTTCTAAAAAAAGATAATTTATCAAAAGAAAATATTAACGAATTATATAAATTCTTAGAAGAAAATAGCGTGCAGAATTGGTTCTTGCTCAGGTTTAGACCTGTTGGGCGCGGGGCAAAGTTCAAGTTTCTTGAACCATCTGAAAACGAGTATAAGGCTGTTTTGGAGTATTGCCTTAAATTAGGCAAAGAAGGCAGTGTAAAAGTAACTCTTCATCACACCTTTTATGATCTTATGGGGATAGAAAAAAAAGATAGGGCTTGTAAAATCGGAAATAAACTTATCATTTTGGCAGACGGGACTGTTCTTTCCTGCGGTTGGGCATTCAATTCTCTTGGAAGACCTTTAAATGATGAATTTGCTCTCGGAAAACTGCCCGAAGACAAACTTAAAGATATATTAAACTCCGTTAAAATCAATTCTATAAAAAAATATCCTGCCTGCCGGGTCGATTATTTCTTAAATAATAGATAGCCAAATAAAAAGACAAAGCTTTTTCTGGCTGGCTTCGCTCTTCAAATAGTGGTTTGAAAAGAATTATTCTTTTCACTAGCTTCTTCAGCATTCTTTTTGTCCATTGGGAATTGTTTTGCAATTATTTGGGCTACTTTTTTTCCAAAAAGTGATTCCACTTTTTCCAAATTCATCTTTACTTCGCTTGGCTTTTTTATTCCCGCATTAAATAGTTTTCTTGCTCTTGCTCTCCCTACTCCGCGTAACTCAACAAGCAGTAGGAGTTCTTCTTTCACGCCATATTTTACTCTTTTCCCGAGTTTTTGCGCTAAAATTAAGTGTTTTTCTATTCCAAGTACTTTGGCTAGTTCTATTGTCGCATAGGATAACCATTCAATTATTTGTGTTTTTCCAAAAATCGTTCCTGGAGCCAGCCCGAATTCTTCGTATAATTCCTGCTCTTTTTTTTCATTAATCCATTTTTCCATTACTAGCGCTGTGTAAAACTTTTCGTTTGACTCGGGGGCAAAAATCGCTCTTTCCTGACTTACAGGCAATTCATCCGCGCGAGTCGAAAGTTCTTCCATTACAAACGCTTTTGCTTTTGCGGGAACCAATAACCACGGCGAGGATTCGTTGCATGATGCCCATGCATAAAGATAAGAGAATGAAGTAAATGTTTTTTTCGCTTTGAGTGCTTCAATTAAACCATTTGCGCTTTCGGGGTCTAAAAATAATTCTGATACTCTTCTTCCTAACTGGGTTGCTTCAAACTTTTCTTTACTACGCTTAACAAATCCGTACTCTACAAGCTCAGAAATAATCTCTGCTATATTGTCAAGGAGTTCACCCATATTTTGGAGCTGAAGCGCGTACAAGGTTTGTTCAAAAAATTGTTCAATCGTTTTTATATCCTTTATTTGTCCTAGCGCTGTAAGGGCAAGCACGTGCGTTCGTAGTATTGGAATAATCCCGAGTTTTGATAATACTTGTTCTGGTTCTCCATTAATGTACTTTTCAATAAATAATTCTTTTTGCGCTTCGCTTCCTGCCACAAGAATACTTTTTCCTTCTGTTGAGTATTTTGGCCGGCCGCTCCTTCCGCAATTGTGGACTAACAATTCATTAGCAAAATAATTTTCATTGTCTTTAATTCTTAAATTATACACGAATTGAGGTTTTGTTACCTCTTTACTGCTCGCGATTTGCACAACATGAAACTTATATGACAAGAAATGTTTTTTGTAAAGATTATGGTATTTTGAATAATCTATATTTATCTTGCACTTTTGAATAGGCGCTAGCTTGGAGAATATTTTAATGTATTTTATTTTTCTGAATATAATTAGATAAACTGGTTTGTTAAAATTTGCTTTTTCCCCCCTTATGAAAGTGGGCTTTGTCTTGCTCTTTGTTACTGCCGCAACAATTTCAATTCTCAAAAGCAATCTTCTAAGTCCTTCAGCATATTTCTTTGATTCAGTAACGAAAAGTATTCTATAAGTAAATGTGTTTAAACCCTTTTTAATTTTTGACGCGCAGTAATTTCCATCTCCATCAAAAACACCTGCAAGATATGCCCCTATTCGAATTTTGTCTAACTCAAACAATAAATTTGGCACTTCTACCAAATGACTTTTGTTACCAAAGGGTATGCCAAAATGTTCTCTTAAAACTTTTGCCAATAATGTTGCCCCAACCTCAAGCACATAACACGAATGAACCACTAATTTATACGGATTTAAACCAAAAGAGTGCATTATTTGAACTGACTTTTCAATAATTCTCTTATTTTTGTTAAATATTCTTATTTTTCCATAGGCTGATTTGTTTTTATGTGAAAAGTAGTTTATGTTGCCATCAGTAGCAATCATTCCCGCAAACCATAAAAAATCTTTTGTTAAATATTTTGGGATAATAAGTCTGCTTCCACTTTTACTCCTTACTTCTCTAATTCTTTTTGCAATTTCACTTCTAGATAACCCTAACAATTCACACAAAGATAAATATTTCTGAAGATGGATAGATTTGCGGTTATTTTTTAAATGATAAATATATTTACGCTTAACCCCTATTTTGCTTGCAATTTCCTTATCAATAAACCCGTATTTTGATTTAACTTTTTTTATTATGTCACCGCAACCAATTACATACGTTTCATTTTTCGGCAATAACTCATAAAAATAAGGCTCTTTATCTTCTAAAAAAAACTCTTTCTGCTGCACAATTAAATCACCAGTTTTTAAAAGACGCGCTTCTTTCCAAAACAATTCACCAGATTCAAATACAGCAACTTCATGATTTGGTGTTAAGTCAACCTTTTGGCAAGTGTTTGTAATTATTCTAACAAGCTTATTCGCTTTTCTCTTAAAAAGCCCAGTAATTATTTTAAACTCAGTATTTTTATTAGAATTATTGAACGATAAAACTTTGCATTTAATTTTGTCTTCAACAATTTTCCCAATAGGCACTTCACCAAATTCTTTCGTAAACACATTAGTTTTGTATGGGACGCACATCTGTTTTATTTCTCTAACACTCAATAATTCCATTCCGTACTTTTCGAAGCGATAAAGCGATGGAATGACCACAATGTCCGCCGGAGTATTTACCCCTGCGGCAAGGGTAGGCGTGGCGCAAAGTACCTTTATTTTTCCGGCGCGAAACTCTTCTTCCACTATTTCGCGTTGTTTTCCAACTAGCCCCGCGTGGTGGAATGCCACCCCTTTTTTTATTGATTCAGATTCAGAAAGTGAAATGCACTGGTCTGTGGGTGATTCAAGCACGTTGAGCACATTCTCTGAAACCCCAAATAGCGCTTTTTTCTGTTTTTCGTCAAGCGTTTTGTTTGTTAGGACAGATATTTCTCTTGCTTTTGCTTCTGCTCTTTTTCTAGCGTTCATAAAAACGAGTATTTGTTTTTTGTCCTTAAGCGCTCCCTCAATAACTTCTTCAAATTCTCCTTCTTCACTTGTATCATCGGAATATTCTACAACATTTTCAAATAACACTCCTTCTTTTAATTTTGTCGGGCGATAGTCACTTTTTATTAGCTGGGCATTCAGCCATTTTGCGAGTTCTTCTGAATTAGGAATTGTTGCGCTTAAACCGAGTATCTTCAGCTCGGGGTTTAGTATTCGCATTTGTGTTAGAGCAATTTCTAGTACTACCCCTCTGTCAGAATCAAGTTCATGTAATTCATCAATTATTATTGCCCCGACTTCTTTTAGCCAGTCAGCGTTATGCCTAATAAGAGACGCGAGTTTTTCATATGTCGTCATTATTACATCAAAGTTTTTCAAGTAAGAACTATTTGAATCTAAGTCTCCAGTTGAGAGGGCAAAACGCACGCTCTCTAGATTTGCTTGTTTTGTGTATTTGCGTTTGAAGTCAGAATAGTGTTCGCTTGCAAGCGCACGTAGTGGACAAGTATAAACAACTTTTTTTCTCTCGTGAAGAACTTCTTCCAGCATAAAGAGTTCGGCAACAACAGTTTTCCCGCTCGCGGTTGGTGCAGCAATAACAAAGTTCTTCCGTTTGTGACTCAATTCATCCGTTTTTTCCCCTGTACCATTAGCACTTCCAATCCCATCAACACTTCCTGTACCATCAACACTTCCTGTACCAGAACTTTCTCCCCCAACGCCAGCTTTAACGCAAGTTTGTTGCATTGGGTTAAATGATGAAAAATCGTTCGCCGTAAGCACTAGTTTTGGAATATTTATTTTCATACCAACTAAAAAGAATTTGTTGGTTTAACTTATTAAACTGCGCTAGGCAGCGTACCGGTGATTGCCAGCATAATTCTTTAAATTCCAAAAGCGCAAATATAATTATGAAATATACTAAACGGCTTGGTCCTTATCAACGAAAACAGCTTTCTGATTCAGTAAGAGCTCACAGAAGATTAGCTTTCAAAAAACCTGGATTATCTTATTCAATTTTCAGGGATTTAAAAGATGTTGATAAGCTTCTTGGTTTAAATTTAGAGAATTTAATTCAAAAACGGTTTTTATCTAATCCTCGGCAAAGAGTTATAAGATTCCTTGATTCTGGCGCGGGGACACTTAGGGTTTCTGCTGGTCTTAAACAATTGTTTGGAAAGAAGCTTGAAATTACAGCTGTTTCGCTTATTCATCCTAACACGTCTTTAAAAACAAAAAGGCGTGTTTTAAAGGAGATTAGGCAAAATGCCCAAAAGATAGGTGTAGCGTAGGGTGACTTATGTCCTAATTTGTATGTCGAACTTATGTCCGCTTTCTACCACCACTATTGTGGTGGTTGTGAGTGGTGAAAGCGGATATGGATGCACGAATCAGAGCGGTCATGTTGTATGACAAAGGAAT
>JAPLVQ010000136.1 GCA_026397035.1 Candidatus Iainarchaeum sp. | reverse complement strand
AGCTGTTGTGGAACAGGGGATATCGTTAAACCTTATGATTCTAATACCAAAACTTGCTGTCAAGGAGACGATAATATAGCAAATGTTGGTCCTCCCAAAAATGGGTCGTGTTGCGGATCATATTCTGCTTATCCGTACGACAGTAATACCACAAAGTGTTGTATTGGAAAGGAAACTATGGGAGAGACTATTTGGTCTGGAGTAGGTTATACTCTTACACCTTCGGTTTTGACTGATACTACAAGTTGTTGCGGGGACGAGCCTCCTAAACTGTATGATAGTAATACTGAGCGTTGCTGCGGACCGGCAATAAGTCCTGTGACTTGCGGTAAAAGCGGTTGTTGCACTGCTTCTGATTGTGCAGAGAATGCGGCTAATGCGCTAATTTCGACTCCGGTATGTACTTCAGGTCAGACTGTTGAATGGACCTGCAAGAATAATGGGTGCGAAGGGAAATGCGTGACAACAGGCAACTCAGGCACGCAAAGTAGTTTGAAATATATTCCATAAAAAGTTTCTTGAAAGCCTTATATAGCAAAAACTTTTTTTAATATTCACTTTGCCAAAAGAAATCGGTATTAGAAACGAGCATTATTTAAAATGCAAAAGAATTTCTGTACTCTTGCCAGAACCAAACCATTAAAAATTCGAAAAACCCTACTTAACTAAAAAACAAAAGCTGAAAAGTAGTGCTAGATTAGAGTTAGGTAAGGGCTGAAGTTTAGTATTAGGTTAGAGTTTTTTGAATGGTGATTAATTGGAACTAAAAACTTTATTTTTATCCCTTTTCGGAATCTCTGCGATACTATTGGGATTTGCAGTGTCCTATTTGAATCCAATGCCTAACGAGTTTGCCCAAATACCATTTATTATGGTATTAATGGGGTTGTTTCTTGCAGGAATAGTATTCTTTGGGTGTTTATCAATCATCCCTGCTCTATTTTTTGGATTTGAAATGGGGGCGGAAAAAAACGCGGCAATATTTTTGTATCTAGTAAACGCTTTTGCCCAGTGGAAAATGATTCTTACATTCTTAATAATAGCATTAATTATGGCAACAGTAATAGAAATGGCTCTCCCGCACATAATCCAATTATGGCCAAAAGACTTCCTCGGGCTAAACATTACCGAAGGAAAAACAGTAACAAGCCTAATAGGCGATATTGCGAAATTAGTAAAACACTAAATTAGAACCGGTGCAAAAGAACTCTACCCGCTTTAGCGGGCTGAGTCAAGCATTGCTTGACGAAGCGTAGCAAAGCAACAGCTTTGCCACGTAGATGAATTTTGCGAAGGCGCCCGTTCACAGGAAATAATAACAGTCAGTTCTTCGAGAACCCGTCGGGTTTCAGCCCGACGTTCTTTAGAAAAATGGTTAAATCGATATAAAACTAAATTAATAAAAGGCTAAATTGCTAAAATTGATGTTGATAAAATGTTAAATTGATTAATTTTAACCAGTAAAACACTAACTTAACAAAAAATTAAATTAATTAAAACTAAACCCCTAAAAAACCTAAAAAACTTTTCTAAAAAGTAAGTATTTTTTTGCAGAGGTTATTTTTATGAGAAGAACTACTTTTTAAAAAGGGCATAGAAAGGTATTTATATAGCGGATACATTAGTTTTTATGAAAAAGCTTTTTTCGTTCTTGAAAAACAAGTGATAAGATGGGTGTGGGCGAGTCTCTAAAGGGAATCTACTATTCTGGAGAAGAAAAATGGTACAGTTTATGGGATAGAGTCGACGGAGTACTCCCTGTTTACAAGATAATTGATCCGATTGATTCAGCAATACCGACATTTGCGCTATTTTTGATAATAATATTTTTAATCCTCTTATTTGCGGGAATAAATCTAATGGGTGCGCTTAATGCGCAAAGTGCTATACTAAAAATAAAGGTTCTTGATGCTGATGGAATAGGAATAAGCGGGGCAAATGTTACGGTTGATGGATTTACAGTGCCATTTATTTCAAATGAAATAGGATACATTGATGATTTGAATGTTCCCTTAAACTCTGTTCTGAATATTACTGCTGAAAATGGTGGAGAAAAAATAAATAAGCAAGTAATCGTTGACGATTTTTCAAAAATAGTTGAGTTAACAATTCCAGTAAAACGAATGAGCTTTGCCACAAAAACCGTGAAGTTTGTCACAGATGACGGCTCTCTTGCGACAGGCGAAATAACAATGAACTTTGAATGCTCTTTGGCGGCACCCAATACAGCACCGCTTTCCCAAACAATTTATGGGGGAACCGCGAATATTTCCCAGTCAAGTGAATGCGGAACACTCTCTGTAAAC
This sequence comes from Candidatus Iainarchaeum sp., assembly GCA_026397035.1. Lineage (GTDB taxonomy): Archaea > Iainarchaeota > Iainarchaeia > Iainarchaeales > JAAZKV01 > JAAZKV01. Next base: position 17,592 of record JAPLVQ010000136.1, on the reverse strand, counting down.
GTATCCTCGCCAAAATACAAACAAGCGTCATTCACTTTTAATGAAAGCTCAAGAGTATTTACACTCTCGCAGCAAGCAGAACTTCAAAAAGTAAAACTCACAGTAAACTTAAAATTTAATTCCACTTCAGTACTCCAGCCAGTAAAAGTACAAGCATTCAGATTTGATAATATTTATTTGCCGGTTGATACAGTAGAATCAATTAACGGACAGGCGATTTTTGATCTTGAGGAAGGAGAATATCAAATAAAAACATTACAAGAGCAGGGATATGTGTCAAGTACTTATGATGGAAGAGTAATTCTTTCAAACACTGCAGGGCCGATGGCAATAACAATGACTCTAAATAGAGTAATGCTGGGGATAATTACCGCAACAATAAAAGAAAATTCAAGTCCTCTTGAAGGAGCAAGAGTAACCCTAATGAGAAAAACTGGCAGCCAGTTTGTTGAAGTAGTATCTTATGATACAAATGAAGACGGACAAGCACTTTTTGAAATAGCTGAAAATGCTGATTACACCATAGTAGCGACAAAAGAAGGTTATTGTGACGCGAGCATTGCAACAACAATAGGAGAAGACGAGTTAATCACTATGAAAAAATATGACGGGACTTGCGGGAATAGATTAAAAGTAAAAATAGTTGACCAAGATGGGAAACCAGTAGCATTTGCCAAAGCCGCTATATTTGTTGAGAGTGCGGGAGAGTTATCAAAACTAGCGTACGCTGAGAAATTAACTAACCTTGATGGAAATGCTGAATGGTTCCCGGTACTAAATTCAAAATCAGGCGAAAAGTATAAAGTATTCGCATTCAAATCAACCTATTCCGGCTGGAGTGAATTAAAAGAATTTAATGCAGCGACAGCACAGGAAGGATATAATATAATACTTGATGTACCAAACGGGACTGTAAATGTCTCGGTAAAAGATAATGATGGAATAGCAGTTCAGTACGCACAAGTGCAGTTATTTGAAGAATACGAAGCGAATAAAGTAAGCGGACAAAAAATTATAGAAAATTCTGACGGGACAATTGATTTTACGCTAAAAGCTGACAAGAAAGTTTATGCTGTGATAACAAAAGAAGGATATGAATCCTACACAAGCCTACCAGTGCAAGTAATCGCTGACGGGACAATAAAAATAGAAGTAGTGCTATCAAAACCCCCGGTTGCGCAAATACGAGCGAATTTCATTGGATTTTTTAAAGACGGGCTGATGGCGGCAAAAGTAGAAGCAAACCAAGAATATGACGCACTCTTTGAAGTAACCGCGCCAAAAGCTTATGATGAATTAGGCTTCTTTGTAAGAGTTGGAAGAGATGATATTACTAAAACCGAGCTTGATAAAGTATTTATTAAAGAGACAATCGCTCCAGGCGAGAAAGTTGTTTTGACAGGCGCAACTTACAACAAGCCTAAAGGATATGCAATAGACGGGACTTACACTAATCTTGAAGAAAGCAAGTGGACACAAATAAAATGGACGAGCGGGGGATATGTTCCCGGAAAAATAATTGTAGGGGTAAAAATAAAAGTACGCGCTACCGCACAACCCGAAGAAAGAATTGATATCGGATACAGGGCATGGGGAGAAATTAGCGGAGTATACGAAAGAGACCTGCCCGATAATGAATTAGGGGCTAATGAGTCCAGCTCGGCAAAGGGCGGACTTTATGCTCTTACAAAAGAAGCTTATATAACTGTAGGAGCGGAAACACTTTGTGATGCTACAGCCGAAAAATCTTTCTGCATCACCGCAGCGTATACTGATTCGGAAGGTTTCACAAAAAGCTTTACTGACGGGTTTGACGCAACTAATAATTCGCCATATGTTCTTTCGGTAAAAATAATGAATAATTCTCCAATAGGGTTTGATAATGCAAGCCTCAAAATAGAGAATCCTGAAGAAAATTTATTCCTTGAAGACTATTCAATAGTGACTCCAAGATATACTACAATTACTGGAAATCTTGGCGGGTACAAGATTGATTGGGTTGATACTAACGGCTTTGTTCCAAACTCCGCAATAGATATTGGTGCCCTAAAAGTAACTCCAAAAAATACAGGGACAGCAACACTCAAAATCTCAATACGCGAAAACGCTTCAATGATTTATGAAAAACTAATTACAATAAATGTCGCTTCTGACAAAAAATTATCCTTGAGGTATATGAAGGGCTCAGTTTTCGAAGATACAATGCCTGCAATAGTCTCCGGAAAATTAATGGTATTAACAGTAAAAGCACTTAACTCTCAAAACGGGCTTGAAGTACAAGACGCGGCGATGAAACTTTATGACAGGTTCGGAACAAAACTTTATGACCAAAAAACCAATAAACTCGGAATAGCGACAATGCAAATCCCGGCATCCTTCCCTGGAGAAAAATTAACTCTAAAAATTGAAGCGCCTGGGTATGAAACATTCATTAACGAATTCAAAATAGCTGAGGATATTGTAAATGTTGATCCGGACATGCTGAACTTTACAGTGAATCCTCAAAACAAATCTTCTGATACTAAAACTGTCCGACTTACAAACTTGACTTCACTAAATCTTACTGTAAAAAGTATTGAGTTAAGCGGAAAATTAAAAGGACTATTAAGCGAATCACAAATAGAATCCTGGTTTGAGGGCTTTAAGGGAAAAATAATAACTTCGCAGGACTATGAAGAAATTCCTTTCAAAATAATAGCCTCACCATTAATTCCCCAAGCTGATGATATTGATGCTAAATTCTTAATAACGCTTGGCGCTGACGGCAAAGAATGGGTAAAAGAAATACCTGCAAAAATAAGAGTAGGATTAGGAAAAGACGCTGATAATCCTTCATGCTTAGAAGTTACACGCTCGATTTGGGAAGCGACTACACGCGGACAAACAGTGGAATCAGGATTTGAAATTAAAAATAACTGCACAGTCGACGGAAAGCCAGTGGCTCTCAAAAACCTTGGAGCGACAATAAGCACCACAGGGCAAGTAACAGGAACATTTAATGTTCAATCAAGAACAGCGCAAGTAGAACTTGGAACAGCATACCCAAGAATATTCAGTACAGTTGTGAAAGCTGGAGAAAAAATCCCTGTAACAGTAAAATTCACTCCAATGGCGGGCTCAAGCGGAGTAGCGGCGGGTTCTATAATCTTTGAAGCCCAAAATAATACTGATTCAAAACCCCAGAAAATTACTGTAGAAATGAAATACAATATTAATTATGAAAATTTGCAGGAATGTTTAGTAATAGGAGCAGACCAAATATCCATCAATGAAGGAGAAACTGCAAGCTTCTCCGTAACAAACAACTGCAAAACAAAATCTGATGTACAAATTGATCCTGCTGATTTGCAAGGCGCAATAGCAAGTAAAATATTCTCACTCAATTCGGGTGAGAGTAAAGATGTGCAAGTAAAAGCCCAGCGTGGACAAGTTTCGGGAGCATATAATATACTTGTTTATGGGAGAACAAAAGGAACAATGATTGAACTCGTTGACAATGTAGTCGTAACAATTGAACCCGCTGACGGATGCTTTAGACTCTCACGATACACTTATGATGTATTTGATTCACCGTATAATGACTTTGACGGGATAGACAGAGGATATGTAATAAATACCTGTATTCAAAAAGTAACTCCAGCAACAGTACAAGGAATAATACCTTCGGATACCAGTGCAATTTTACGCTCAATGCTCTGGGGCGCACTTGTTGGAGGAGCAACAGGATACTTTAAGAATAAAAAATTTTGGCCGGACGGATGGTTTGATAAAAAAGAGAAAAATATGTCAATAGCTTCCGATGCAGCATATGCGCAATTAAAACAAACAACGCTTGACAGGGGAAACTGGCTGGGACAACAAATGGATTCAAAAATGAAAATTGTTCAAGGGTATTATGATGCTAATGTAAAAAAGGTTGATGAAGATGCAGCTATTTTAAAAGAAAAGATTAAATTAAAAGCTGAAGAAAACAAGAAAAAATGTGATACTCTTGCTGGTTTTAGTTCTAGTTCTGAAAAGCGGGATGCATGCAGGGCTGGTGTTGAAGCAGAAACTAAAAAATGGAATAATAGTGTTGATGCCAGAGTGAGTGAAATCAAGGTTGATTTGGAAAATGAATTTAAGAAGTTTAATGATTATAAATCACAAACAAAATCAGAGTTTAGCGCACTAAACCAAAAGCTTTCCTCGCAGATAACCGCAAATGCTGGCGAAGCGCAGGTAGCTGCCGGAAAAGGACAACTGAATGCAAATACTCTTACAACAAAAGTATCGCAGGACGATGTAAAGTACGCTCAAAGTTATTTGGGTCTTTTTGAGGGAAAAAGAAAATTATGGAATGACGAAGTTACAAAACTCTTCAAGAAAACAGAAGAATTCAAAACAGTGGATGCTAAAGGAAAATCATTGGGAGATCTCCAAGTAAAAGGAGTAAGCACAAAAGACGCATTACTAGATGTTACGGGTATTGGTGCTGATAATAAACCTATTTTCTCGGCTGGAGCTTTTAGTACGGTTGTACCAAGCATGACAACTACAGCTACAACTACAACAACTACTTCTCAGACAGGAGTAACAACTGGACAGCCAAGCACAGCTGCTACCGGGGCAAGTCCTGCGCTTCCTAACATTAAGATTAATACAAGCACAGCGCCGGATGCGCCTGTTGAATATGAAGATTATGAATATTATTTTAATGACTATAACCCTGATTCTCCGGCGGCTACTGCTGCTGCAGGCGATTTTCTTCTTTTAGGTTCTGTTGGTAATAGCGGTTCCGGTAATGGAATGACTTATGCCTCAAATCCAGGCGGAACTACAACCGGACAGAGCGGATCGAGCGGAGACACTATGGTGAATATGCTCATGACTACAGGAATAGGTTATGGGGCAGGAACAATTGGCGGTTCAGGATTTGGCGGAGCAGTAATCGGTGCTTTAGGAACAGGACTAGCTTCATGGATGCAGGCGAGTGAAAGAACAGTAAACCAAACTTATAATTTTGTAGTACCAAGAGTGGAGTTTAGAGAAATTAGTCTTGCAAGTCCTGATGGAATCACGATTAGTCCACCTGGAGAAGCAATATTTGATTACGCAAGTTATGCTACTCCCCTTTCGGCGATTGCTAATACAGTAGCGACTGTGGCAGGCAGTGTTGTTGGGACAACAGGGACAAAACCTGCAAGCACTACAAGTACTTTGACAACAGGAACAGGTACAGGTTATACTGGAAATATTTTATATAATCCGCAAGCGCTTGACGCAACACTCGGACAAATAGAAGAACGCGAAATAGAGTTCATTGGAAAATCAAAGTTATTCCAAAAGGACGCAAGAACCCTTCTTGTTGGAATACTAACAGTAACAGGAACTGAAAAAATATATAATGATATTTACAAGTATGACGACATAAAGAAAAAAGCGATTGCTAGAGGAGATTATAAGGAAGGAGGGGGCGGACTTGGATTTTTATCAGATTTCTTTGCACCGCCAACTGATAGAAAAGCGCTTGCGATAATGGATAAAAAAGATTTGACAATAAAAAACGAGGCTGTGTACCAGAAGAAATTCCATTTATTGTTTGAATCATGGGAATATGTTGACTGCGGACCAAAAACATTTGCATGCCCGCAAACAGTGTTATCCAATTGTGATGTTGACGAAAAAAAAGGACAAACAGGACCTGGTGCTGTTCCAAAAATATTATTAAACTGGGATTGGATATCAACAGGCTCTAACGAGAGTGGAATAAGCGACAAAGTAATAGACAGGCACACTTGCGACTCTGACGTTAATCCTGATTACATTTACTGTGACAGCACACAGATGACAATATCGGTACTAAAGAAATTGCTATATTTGAGAGAATTCTTTAGAACCAATAATTTAACAAAATGTCCTGAAGCGATTAATGCTGCAGGAACTTTTACAAACAAGCTAAGCCCAACTACCCTTGATGTAGGAATCACAAGCGTTGAAATGAAACCAAAAACGGGTGGAGCGGATATAATCACTACAGTTGAAACAAACAATAATCTTTCAATGAGCGCAAAAGTAAATGTAAAACTTACTAATTCAAGCGGACAAGTAGTGGCAAACGCATGCGCGGAACAGACAAAAGAATTCACGAGTCTTGCAAGATACACTTGCAGTGTGGATACAAACGTAATCCATGTAGGAACATTTGCTGTTGATATAACAATGGCGCCAACACTATGCGCGGGATGCCAGAATAATGACAGCTCAAATGACACAGTAAAAACAACGCTAATATTAGGAAGCACAAGTGCTGCGCAGTGCAGGGATTACAGAACTGACAAGGATTATTTCGAACAAGTTCTGGCTGCGAATAATTTACTTGACGGTCACAAAGAAGTACTAGCAAATATTGCATTCAAAGCGAATTTGATAAGAGACGGTTTTAGCGAAGATTTCAAAAAAGACTTGGATGCTTACTTGAGCCAGTTAATTAACGCTTCACCTGACTATAAGCAATCCGGAATTAGGGACTTGTTTTTAAGCGACAAATTTGTTGTAAAATGGTCGACAAAAGGCTCTGGACCTTGGGAAGCGGGAAAATATGATGCGAAACTATTGATAAAATTCAAGGCGAATAACTGGATATGGGACAATAATAATATTGAAAGTATTACACTGGAATTTGATCCACAGGGAGATCCAGATCCATACTACCCAATCTATAACGTGGCGTTTGATGGAATGGTGGGGATAGGTTCTGAAGACGGCAGACAGGGATATGGAGCAGCGTATGACCAGAAAACAGAAGATATATTCACTATTACAAGTGATAGTCAGCACAATATACAAGCAAGACCAAGCGCGAGCGATAACGCTGTAACAAAAGTAAATGTTTCAGTACTAAGCGGAGTAAGCGCATTTCAGACACTAAATACTTCCCCAACAAAAGGAAATGTACTGAGTATTTATAGAACGGGGGACGAAGTTGATTTCACTATTACTCCAAGCGTAGTAGTTCCTGTAATACTTGGAATAACAAATACTAGCGGAACAGACGCTTATGCATTCTACTCTGCTGAAGTAAACGGCCAGCCGCAGGAAACAGGATCATCATTTATCACTTGGAATGGAATAGGGCAGGGATGCTCGGACTTTATGGGCGGACCAATGCAAGCGCATATTTTGGAACCCGATTACAAAGCTACTACAGTGTTTAACGGTTATGAAGGTTACGGACTCGCTTGGACAATGGTAAAAAGAAGCGGAAGCGCATTCTTTTACGGCTCATTCTTCGCGCCGCAAAATAGTATGACCGTACTAAAAATGCTTCAGTCAAAAGATTCTGCTAGATTTGAAAGCAAGGTTGTGGGAGGACAGCAAGTAGAAGCAAAGAAAGTAAGCGAGGACGGGGCAATAGAAACACTACAAGATGTGCTTGACAGGGTAAACAAAGGGAAGATTTGTGTAATCGGCAGGGACTATTATTGGAACAATAATGAGCTAAGAGAACAGCTAATAGACAAGATTAATGCTAAAGAAAATTTGTGCATACCAACAAGGTAAATAAGGTAGATATTTAGCTAAAGCTATGACCAAGGGCATTTAATGCAACGGTCTAAAAAGTATTCTTATAATTTGTGGTAAAGTTTTCTGCTGAAGTCTTTTTTCGGGCGGTTTAGGGGGAAAGAACACAAAGACAAACGCATTTTATTGGGCAAGTTTTGTTTCTGAAAACGTTTAAATACTTTCAAAACATTCTTTTATGCAGAAAAGAAGCCGGCAAAAGTATTAATTTTTTAAACAAATAAAAATAAGAGTGTTTTAAATGGGTGCAAAAGACGCTTACAATTCGCTTGAAGACAAGTGGTACACAGTTATCGATAGCATCGATTCTAAAATTCCGATAAAAGGTACTGTAGAAGCGGTTGACAGCGTAGTTCCGAGCATGCTAGTATTCATTCTAGTTGTAATCTTAATAATCGCTTTTTTTGCATTCTTTTTTTTAAGTTCCCAGCAAGTATACGACGCAAAATTCACGCTAACAACACCAGACAATAAACCGGTGAATGACACACTAATTAAAGCAAACCTGATTGAAAACGGAAGCGTAATTGAAGAACTAAGCGGACGAACTGATTCCGGCGGAGAAATAACTTTTTCGCAAATAAAAAGCGGACAGCAGATTGCCTTTGATATTAACCTCTCGAGAGAAATTTTTAAAAAAACTTATGATATATCTGGAACACTTGATGAAAGAATTCAATTGAGTGCTCCAGCGCTAGTGCTTGCTCCGGCAGTAAAACAAATATTTGTAAAAACTCCCGAAGGAACACTCACACGAGAAACAATTGAACTAACTTTTTCTTGTAAAGATTCGGCAAAAGTTCCTGTTCCAGAAAAAGCGAGTTTCACTGCACCCACGCCAATAGAAATAACAGAACCTGTGAACTGTGCGCTTATGGCAACAGTAAATAATTCAAAATACAAGCAAAAAACTTATGAAGTGAATAAATTAGTTTATGATTTATATTTAGAAGGATTCGAGCCTACAGCGGCAAAACTAATAGTAAATATCCGCTCAGGAGGCCTGCCTGTAAGTGGAACAAACTTTAAAGTAAAAATATCCGGAGATACATCTTTTGAAACAGACAGCGGGAGTTCATCGCAAGCGACTGTTGATCTTGCAGAGGGAATATATTTAATTGCAGTTTCTGATCCAAAAAACAATTACGGACTCGTAACACAAACAGTAACAGTCAGCGGGACAAGCGAAGTAGTAATGGAAGTATCAAAATCAGTAAAATCAAGAACAACTCTAAGCGTAATTGATTCAAGCACAAACGCCCCGATTGAAAATGCAATAGTAAATGTAAGAGATTCATTCGGGAGAGAAATAGCTTCCTCAAATACTGACAGCAACGGCAGCGTAACTTTTAGCTTTTTTGATTTAGGAGAATACACTTTCTTTGCGAAAAAAATAAGCGACTTGAATGAATCCTATTTTACAGGAAGTACAACACAAACACTGAGCGCAAATACCAGTCTCACAATACCGCTTGATAAAATAACAAATCTCAATGCAGGGAAAACTACTGTTAAAGTAACTGACCAAGACAAGCTTCCGGTGGCAAACGCAAGAGTAGTTCTAAAATACATGGATAATGACGGGCTTGTAGAATTATTGCAAGAAAAAAACTATGCTATGACTGACATTAACGGCGAAGTGACTTTTATTGCAGGACAGATAACTGGAAAAGTATATGCTTACACTGCAAAAGGACCATTTAACGGACAGTCAAAAGAAAAACTAATCTCGCTTGACCAAGTCAATCTCTTTGATGTAACGCTTGAAGTAGGTACAGCAACAATAAAAATTAATCTTACTGGAAGTACAGGCGATAAGCTTAACGGAACAGCGGAATTATTGCTAATTGAAGGACAAAGGACTAATACAAGTAGAAAATGGTTATGCCGTAAGACAAGTAAAAGCAGGACAATCAGTTTATGTGCGGATAAAGGCTGATAATTATGAAAATTCAGAATATTATTACACCACTCCGCAAATGCTTTGGTCGGACAAAACTTATTCTTTTGATATTGCCCTTCCAAGCCAGATACTTGAACCGCAAATAAAACCACAAGGAGTATTTAACGAAGAAGGAGCGGCTGTACAAACAATGGCGCCCGGGAAGAAGTATTACGCGAAATTTAATATAGAATCCGACAGCGATTATTCAAATGTTTTAATGCATTTTAGAGTGGGAAAAGAAACAATGATGGAAAACGATTTTATGCAAATCGAAGACGTGGAAACAAGCGGAATAATAGAACAATTAAGAGGAGTAACTTTTGATTCCCAAAAAGGATATTCCTATGATTCATCGAATACTACTGATGGAGTAGCAAAATGGGTGAATATTAACTGGGTTGATTTTGGAAAAGGAACGCGTGAAGTAAAAGTATGGTTTAGGATTAATAGAACCGCTCCGCCAAACCAGGAACTCCAATTCTTTTACAAGGCAAAGTTTGATAACACAAGAAAACCCCCAAGCACTGCGAGCCAGGAACTTTATTCAGAAACTTACCCTTCAATTGTTTACTATGCAGGAACAGAAGCAGTGTGCACCGGGGATTTTTGTGCTAATTCTGAATGGCTTTATTCTCAAAAAGACCAGCTTTATATGGATTCACCCTACTCAATGAAACAGGTGTCAGACTATTCTTACCACACCACTATTTTGAATAATTCAGAGACAACTTATGGCAAGAGTGCTAAACCCATTTATTTGTCAATGTCAATATTAGGGGATGAGAGCGATTCGAGGAAAATAAAAATTAAAGAATACGAAGTGAAAGATGCAATAGGAAGACTAACCGGAAATACTCCTATTTACTCCGCGGATAATCTTGAAATAACTTCTTTTGAAAAAAATTCAGTAATAAACACTACACTCAAGTTAGAAGGAATAGAATCAGGAGCGGAAGTAATACACTTTGAACTCAAAAGTGAAGGAAAGATAATTTACACAAAAGAAGTTCCAATAAGTGTAGTAAAAGAAAAGGATTTTAAGGTAGTGATAAGCCCGCAATTTGTTCCAGCGATGATTAATACTGACATCGAAGCAACTGTGAATACTGAAAAAGACGATCCATTACCAGGCGCTACAATAAATTTGTATATTAAAGAACCCGGTTTTGACCAGTACCAGCTCGATTCAGCACAGACTGATAGAATGGGACGAGCAATAGTTAAAACAGGCGCGCACCTTCAAAAAGCAAAAGTAATAATAGAAATAATAAAAGAAGGCTACTCAAGGCAGATGTTTTCTACAACCGTGTCAGAACAATTAGTTACTGTCTCTCCTGAAGAAATCATTTCGGAATTAAACACTTTCACTAAACGAGAAGAAACTAAAACACTTACTTTTACAAATTTAGCAAAAGTGCCGCTTGTAATACGCAAAATAAGTTTTGATTCGAAATTCAAGGATTTAATTAATGAAGACGCGCTGCAAGGTTATTTTAATGAACTCTCGCTTGAAGAACGGACGATTAAAGGCGAAGACTATGTGGATATACCATTAATGAGAATAAGACTCGCAAATGCGATAACCGAAGATAACTTTATTGAACCAGTGGATCTTAAAGGCACAGTGAAAATAATTTTTGAAGAACCAGTCTCACAACTACTTTATGATGTTACCCTCCCGCTTACAGTAAGAGTATCTTCAAGCGCGAACCTTGAATCAGAATGCTTAGTAATTAAACCAACAAGCAAAACAACAATGAATACTGAAAAAGCCCAAGTACAATTTGATTTTGAAATGATTAACGCCTGCTCGACTGATGGAGTAGGAATCCCGCTTGATGCACTTACAGTAAATTCAAGCTCTGATGTACCTGGAATAGCAGAAATTTCTATTAGAAATACTACAGGAACTAGTTTAGGAATCACAGCAATAGACGGGGCAAAAAGACAATTAATTGATCATATTCGAGCGGGGGAAAAAATGTTTGGAACAATCACGTTCGCCCCAGGACAGGAAGCAATAGGAAAATCAGTAACACTACAAGTAGGATACGAAGCAAAATTCAAAGGACAGACAGTAAAGAGCAGTCCCTCAATGATAGAATACACAGTGAATGTTGTAAACCTAAAAGAATGCATGCAAATCACCGCTGATTCCGCGCCAGTACCTTTTAATGAAAAATCGACAATCAGAATAGACACTACAGGCTGCCTTGGAGAAATGATTGATGTAATACTCTGCAAAGAAGATTCAGGATGTTCGGGAGGAACAGACGGTAAAGTAACTCTAAGCACAAAAGCATTTACAATACAAAACAAGGCCCAAGAAATTCAAGTGTATAACCCAACTTATCCAGGAACTTATGGAGTAACAATACACGCCCGAGCAAGAGGAACAGCAGGATTCACTTATATTGGAGAAATACCCACATCCTTCCTTGAGAGAGACTCGCAATACTTTAATTTGAATAAATTTGAGCTAAATTTAGTTGGAAACGGCTCAAAAGATACAGCTCTACTCACAAACAAAATGGTTTCAGAAAGAATAAATGTTAAAGCAAACGAATGCATATGGGGCAAAAAAGACAGCGGATTTAATTGGAGCCAAGCAATGACATTCGGAATGATAGGAGCAATGCTTGGAAACATGATAGGGTCCATCTATAATCCTAATAGCGGGTCAAGCTCGTCATCAAATAAAAGTAATAATACTAAGAATCCTCCGACGATGTCAATTGCAGAAAAAGCGAAATTTGATGAACAATATGGCACAACGAAAATAGAATCTAATGATTTTATGTCTGGCAATACTGCCACGTATTATATGGGGGGAACTGCTTCCCAAAAAATTTCGTCAGGCGGAATGGATACAATTTTAACAACACAATCCCGTTTTGATCCGGCAGCTAATCAATGGCTCTTTCAAGTTGACCAAACTGGAGGACCGACTACAGTATATCCAATTAGTGCAGTTGGTGGAACTATTGATGGCACAATGCTTAACACAGCAATAAATAATGCCTCAACAGATGTTGCAAACTGGCAAACTACAAACGGTTCAAGCTTTAGAAGTAATCTTGCAAAAGTTTTTGGAGCAGGTTACTCTGGAGGATATAATGTTTTGCTAAATGGAGTGCAAGGCACCTCATTATCAGGAGCAAACACTAGCGCAACTATCCCTGCATTTAAATCAACTGCAACTTATACTCCTCAAAATCAAAATAATATAAATCTGAATAATGCTTCTTCTCCTTCGATTTCCCCTTTCCCTAGCGGTAATTCGACTACTAATCCAAAGGACTGGGCGCCATATGTGACTCATGCACCATACGACCAAATCCCACTTCAAGCAGCCCACTTTGCTGCTGTTGGCGCGGGAGGAACGAATTACTTCCAGCTTGGGTTAACGGTTATTGGCGCGGTTGCGGGGATGTTAATTGGCGGTTACTTTAACCAGTACAAGTGTGACGAGCACTACGCGGTAGTACCGTTTGATGATTTTGTAATTCTATTACAAGGAACAACAATTAATGTAATTTCACCAAGTGGAGCATCTTCCGGCCCTAATACTAATTTAAAAGAAATTTCCCCAGATGCTGGAGCTGTTTTATTTACTCTTGGAGGAGTAAGCCCTGCTTGGGATTTTACTGATGCTCAATTCGCTGCGGATGAAACAGTAGGAGTAACATTTCAAAATACAGGATTAAATGACACAAGACCAACTTATGGAATACTTACACTCAATGCTAAACTACACGAACACGGCAAAGTAATTCACATCCCTAATAGCGGGACAATAAGCAGTTCAGAATATGATTATGATGTATTCTGCCAAAACGGGAATTTCGGCAAGTACTGGATAGGACCTGACAATAACGCCGGGAACTGCGGAGGAGTAGTTGAAAAATTATACCAGCAAAAATATCATCTTCGGATAATAAGCGCGGAACCAAAAGACGAGGAATCTTACATCAAAAAAGCAACTACCTGTTATATGGGAGCCTTAACAGGAGCTACAGGACCTGACGCTCTGCCAAAAATAAAATTAAATTGGAGCTGGAGCAAAATAAATGAAAACGATTGTGACTATTTAAACCCTGACCATGTTTATTGCGACGCGGCGCAATTCACAATAGCGCTGACAAAAAAACTCGCGACGCTAGATGACTTCTTGGCAGCGAACGGCTCAAATTTTAACTGCCCTCCGGACATGATAGAACAAGAAGTTACTGACTCAATTGACGCGATAAACTCACAACCTGTTTATATAGTTGGGGGATTCATTGGAGTAAAAGATATTACAATCTCAACAAACACAACAACGGATATAACAAAAGCCATTGTGAAAATTGAAAACAATTCTGGAGCAGTACAAAATTCTTTTATGAACATAGCGCTAAAAGGATATGGAGATCCAGTAACCCAACTAAAACAATGGGATGTACCAACAGGAACAAGCACACAGGAATTCGAATTAACAACTCCAGAATATGACGGGATTTATTACTTTACAGCAGTAGTGAACGGAACCGCAGGAAACAGTCTTCCAGTATCACGCGCATTTGTTAATCGCGACCATAACGCAAGCTGCTGGGTACCAAAAACAACACAACAAATAGGGGGTCTACCAGGAATATTTTATTACGTTGCGGGAATGGATAATCCAACCTTCACTCAAAAAATAAAAAATCCTCAAGACTTGTACAATTACATCAATTTCGGAGTTTACTTAACAAAAGACGGTTTTAGCGAAGACTTCTTCAAGGACTTTAAGGAATATTACTCAAAAGAATTACTCCAAATAGCCTCCCCGACAGAAAGAAAAATAGTTGATTATTTGACTTCAGGAAAGTTTAGAATAATTAAAAAATTTTCAGGAGACAATACAGTAGAACCCGGGCTCTATGACGTGTGGGTAAGACTCAATGCGGAAGATAAATTCAGAATAATTGACGCAAATAATACCACTCTTGATATTACACTACTCTTAGTAAAAAGTCCCGGGGTAAATAGCCCGTTTTATAGCATGCCCTTTGACGGACTCCTTGGAGAACGAGGGGGAAGACAAGGATACGGAACAGCATACAAAAGCGGGGATGTGCGAAGCGACGCTCCAATAACAATAAGCAACAACGATTTTAAGGTATACACTTTCTTTGACTCAGCAAGCAACCCAATAACTTCAGTAACCACAAAAACAACTTCAACTTTTGAAGGAGTAAACTCTTCAGTATCAACAAGAGGACAACTCGGAACCGTAAGCGTACTCGGCGGAGGACAATCAATACTAGCGCTCACACCAAATTATGCAACCCCAATAATAATGAAATACACGCTTAGCGGAACTTCTGGGAATATGGCTTTTGGAATAGAAAACACTTCAAGAGCAGTAGCGACAAGAGGAAACGTTGCATACTGGACAGGTGCTGCAAAAAGCAAAGACTTCTACGGGGCAAACGCAGTAGAGTCATATTACAATACCCCTGATTACAGATTATCAAAAATGGGTGAAGGGATATACGGATTCGAATTCAATGACGCTTCAAGAAAAGGAAACCTTTACTTAAAAAGTATATTATTTACTCCGATTGATGGAGCGGCATACCTGTTCGCGACTAAAGAAGATAATACACAAGTATGGACACCAAACACACCGTTTGGAACAAACGCGGAACTTGATGGAATCGCGGGAATGGAGTACAACTACAAATCCTCCTCGATACAATCCCTGCAAGAACTCTTTGATGCAGTAAGCCAAGGTTCAGTATGCTTAACAAACGACGGTTCTACTACAAGCTTCTGGTGGAACCCTGCAGTACTTGAAACAGAATCAGGACAAATCAACAGCATAGCAAAACAAGAACTTGCATTGGTTGGGAAATAAAAGTTAATAAACCTCAAAACGGGTAACATTAGAATTTCTCTATTTATAATTCTTCGAGCGGGGTTTGAATATGAAAAAATTTGTTGCTTTTTTGGATTCTCCAAAGAGCAGGAGCGAGAAGAAACACAAAGTTTTAATAAACCGCCTCGGCAGAAAATTTAAAGCTTTTGAAGAAAGGCCAAAATTTGATATACACGCTTTTTACTTAGAATTTATTGGGAAAATGAAGATTTCAGTTGAAAAAGGGCTTTCTTTTAACGAATGGCGAAACGGCAAAAAAGATTTAAAAGGTCCTCTTGGGATAGGCAAAAAATATCAAATCGCAATTCTAAACTCGATACTCGCAAGAGCTGGAGCAAGGCGAATTACAGAAGCAGAACTAAGAAGCTATTACAACAAAATTAAGGAAATGCACGCAAGAGAAAGCACTAAGCATTAATCTTGTTCTTCCGCTTATTCATTAAACTCTAATTCAAGCAGTTCATTTATTTTTTGAGCAATTTCTTGAACTTGGCTCTTAAACTCCCCAAAAAACCTTTTATACTTGAAAAAACCTAATAATCAACTAGAGTATTATGTTCTTCTTACCACTCTTACTGTTTGGATTACAAATCCAACCGTCCCTCCTTGATATAGGGGAATTTTTTGGGGACATGACTATCGTGCTCAAAATCTTTGTCATGCTAAGCATAATCTCTTTTGTACTTCAAAATCTTGGAAAAGGACCGCTCGCAATACTAGTAATTTGTGTAATGTCATACTTTATTATCTTTGATTATTTTTATATTTTTGGAGGAGTATACATTCTCTACATGCTCGCACTCTTGGGCGGGGTACATTTAATGATTGACTTCTTCTTCGCAGCGCCTCACGCGCTAGGCGGAGGAGGGGGCGGTGGTGGCGGAGAAGAGTTAGAACAACGCTCAGGAATAGAATACAAAGAACAGCAACAACACCTAATGCACAAGGGGAAAAGAATGATGCCTCTGCCAGGAATGTAAAAAGCGTTTTTGAAAATTTAACAAATTGAGTGAATAAGAAGTACTGAGTTAATTGAGTAAGAAAGGATAAAGTTAATTTAGTAAGAATTGATGAGTTAATTAAATGAAAAAGTGATTAATTATGAACGCACGCGGAAACTTTTTAATAATTGCAATAATTCTAATGATAGGCGCGGTAGTACTATTACCCGTATTAATGGCGGTATTCCCGCCGATTGATATACTTGTCAAAATCTTTCTTGTATTCTCCATTTTCATGATGGTAAGGGGGTATTTAGGAAACGGGGTACTTACAATAATAATTTCAGGAGTATTGATTTATTTCCTTGTAATAAAATGGTGGTGGGTAGGGGCAAGCGGATGGATGGCAATAACCCTAATCTCGCTAAGTGTATTTAGTGTAATCCTTTGGGGCTCGCAGGCGATTACAATGTTCGCAGGCCCCAAACGCAGATGAAAGTAATTCGCGGAACTTAGTTGTTAAGGAACAAGTGAAAGTTTAATTAAGTATGAAAAACACATAATTTATGCAAAGAGGGCAATTTTGGGTTGATTAGACGTTGTTATGGGATAAATTGGGAGTAATTGGAAAATGAAGTTGTTAGAAGTTGTTATGGAGTAAATGAGAAGTAATCAGGAAATGAAGTTATTAGAAATTAGTATAAGATAAATCGGAAGTCAATAGAAAGTGAAGTTTTTTGATGGGATTATTATGGCAATGGATTTTTTAGGAGCACTAGCAGGGGACGACTTGTTTTTAACGCTAGCACTAATCCTCTTTGTAATATACTTCCTGTGGATTTATGCTTGGGCGAAAAAGCAAATCGGGCCAGGGTTAGGACTTGTACTTGCAATAGTAATAACATGGATACTCTTCTATAACTTCCCCGACTTGATATGGGTTCCGTTTTTATTATTCCTCTGGTCAATCTTTGGAAAAGACTTGCTGGAGAAAATACCCAAACCGAATACAGGAAGAGGGTAATTTATCATATAACAAATGAGTAATTAATGGATTAGTCTTGGACGTGAATGAATGGACTTGTTGATTTTCTTAATCTCAATAACCTTAATGGGGTTTTCAATCCAGGCAGGCCAATCTTGGATGGTGCTGGGAGTAGTAACAGTATCCATACTTGCCGCAAGAGAAATGAAAGCGACGCTATTGATTTTATTCTCTGTCGGAGTGCTTTATGTAA
>JAPLVQ010000008.1 GCA_026397035.1 Candidatus Iainarchaeum sp. | reverse complement strand
TCTTTCTTTTCCCACTTCCCTTACTAAAATGGCAATTCCTGCCCCGCCCAGCTTGGCGGATAATTGGTTATTTAGTTTTGAGTTCCCTGTTTGATTAAAAACATCCATCAAAAACACGCTTGGTTCGTATTCTGGAAAAAGAATAATTTCAAACTTCTTTCTTTTCTTGTGCCTTTCATCAGTCCCATACCGTACCGCTTTTGTTTTCGAATCAGCAATTCTTTCCTTCGGGTGTTTTGGCAATTGGCTTTCAGTAACTCTTTTTCCGGGCACCTGTCCTCTTTCTATCGCGTCTTGTAATTCAGCTGCTCCTTTAGTTGAATTGAATTTATTTTGAAGTAGCATCCAATTTGCTTTTGCTTTTTGGACTTGTTCCTTATCCCCGGAACCAATAGCAGTTAAATATCCCAATCTCGCTTGATGTGTTTTAGAGAGCAATTGACTTAGTTTTTCTTGAGAAACAGGCTTACCAACCCTAAAAGAGCCTTTTTCCGCTTGGCTGTTTTCAAGCCCTGCTTTTCTTCCTAAAGGACCCCCGCTTCGATTAATATTTCTTCTCGGAACCATTTAATCAGCTTAGCTATAAATTATATTCTCGGGGAGTATATAAACTTTCCATCTTAGGCGATTATTAGTCTTCCTTTTGATTTGGCTTCTTCCACAGCGCCTCTCTCAAACATTATTTCTGCGCCTGTTGGATATTCTTCTTTTTCTATTCCTTCAATCATCAGGATTACTTGAGCGCCCGGTTTTGTGCAATAGCCGTCACCGACTTTTGATTCTACGCTGATTATTTGTGTAGCGTTTTTCCCGCAGACCCTCATTTTTTTTGCAACTGCACCGTCAACTAGTCTTGCTATGACGCACACTGCTTCCATTCCAACAAATTTTACCGCTTTTATTACTTTCACTTTTCCCTTAACTTGGGAACTCGCACTCACGCTGTTCATGCTTCCAAATGTCAATGTACTTAGACTCAAAATCATCACCCTCGATTTACTTTTTCGTTTTGTAAAGGCAAAACTTCACATCTAGTAATGCGCACTTTATTAATAAACCTTTTCCTTGGGGAAAGCAAACCGTTTTCTGGGTTTTAAAAAAGATATTTCTTGAAAAATCATTTCATTTTATATTTTTTAAGTTAATTTCGAGATTTTTGAATCAACTCTGGATTTTTGAGTTAAATTCCAAAGTTTTTAACTCAAAAAAATCATTTTTCTACTTTTTTCTTTGCAAACTTCGTTTTTATTTCGGCGCTGTATGCCCCCATTGTTTTAACGCGATTTTTAGTTCCGGACATGTTTTTGCTTTTTCTTCCGCGCTTATTTTATCCAAATACGCTTCTACTGCTGCTCGCATTGCTACGGCTCCTGCGTAGCTTCCATTTGGATGACCATGCACTCCTCCGCCTAGTTGGAGCATAATATTTGTTCCTAAGAGTCCCATTATTTTGTCTACTATTCCTGGGTGTAGTCCTCCGCTTGATACTGGAAATACTTGCTCCATTTTTTCCCAATTCTGTTCTAAGTAGTGGTGTGTCATGTCTGGTTTTACCTTTACTTGTGTAAGGTTTTTTTGACACTCGAGTACTTCTTCTTTTGGGCTTACTAGTTTTCCAAATACTGTTCCTATGTGTAATTGGTCTACTCCTATAAGTCTTGCAAATTTTGATACACAATTCATTGAGAATCCGTGATCTTGGTTTCTTGTCATTGCTCCATGCATTGCTCTGTGCGCATGTATTGCTAAACCCAAATCTTCACATTCTTCCCTTAAACTATTAACCGCAGTCCATCCTGAAGCAATTATATCTATCATTACATATTCTCCGCCTTCTTTTTTTACAAATCTTGCTCTTTCAATCATTTCTTGTACGGTTGGAGCGGTTACATTAATTAAGTATGATTTTCTTTCACCTGTTTCTTTTTCCGCTTTGTTTCTTAGTTTTAGTGATGCAGTTACTCTTTTTTTGAATGGATTGAATTTTTGGTTGGTTAAATTTTCATCATCTTTCAAAAGATCCAGCCCGCCTGTCCATATTTGGTATCCTATATCAGCATGTTCTGCAGTAGTCATTCCTACTTTTGGTTTTGCTACTGAAAGCATTAATGGTCTTTTTTCTGCATTAAATATTTTCCTTATCCCGTTTATTCCAAATTGCGGCCCACGGTATTCTTTCATCATTGTTTTTGTGAAGGAAATATCTTGTAATCTTAATCCGTCAACGGCTTTCATTCCAAAAACGTTTCCCGCAATTGATGCCAGAATTTGGCTCGGATTGTTTTGCTCAAAGTGGTCTTCAGGGTAAGCAATTTTTATCCAGTACCCGTTTGGAGAGTGCTCTATTGAGTATACTTTTGCGGCAACTTTTTTTACGTGAGGATATTTTTCCCAAATATTTAAATCAGTCCATGTTCCTACTGAACTTTCGCTTGCGACTGCCCCAAATGCTTTTTCAGGAGTCTCCCAGTCAGGTACTTTTACCTTAAAACTAGCAATAACATCTTTATTGTTTGGTTTATACTCCAAATCTACAAAATCCTCATATCCTGCCATCAAATCACCAAAAAGAAACTTCTTTGAGAAAATAGGCTTTTGAAGTATAATAATCTTACTAAGAACTTGGGGCTGGATCTTGTATTACAGTTTTGATTTAACAAGTGGCGATTTGCACGTTTTACCTTTTAATTCTTGTTATTTTAAGTATTAATTAAAACCAATATCCTAATTAACCCCCTTGACTAATTCTGTTTCATGTTTAATCATATAAGAGCAAAACTAGCTCTTTTTAAGGCAAAAAAATTTCTTCGTTCTGCAAGAATAGACAGTAAGCAGGTAGGACATGTGAGGGCAGGAGGAGATACTCTATCAAGCACTGGTTTAAAGTA
>JAPLVQ010000035.1:6419-14645 GCA_026397035.1 Candidatus Iainarchaeum sp. | reverse complement strand
GCTTTAGTTCTTGACGGCAATAGGGATTACGTGTCTACTGTATTTACTTCTCAGGATTTTAATACTTGGGGAAATTATTCTGCTTCGGTTTGGTTTAGTACGGCAAAGAGTTATGGAGGAATGGAAAATCATATTTTTGGTGCAAGAGCTGATGTTAATGAATTGCCTGAAGCGTTGAGTTTGTCAGTTACCCAAAGCGGGGTGCTTCGTTGTGTTGCCGGGTCTTCTGATAAAAATGTTTCAGTTACTGGTTCGCATAAAGTTATCAGCGGGATTTGGCATCAGGGGGTTTGTGCAAGAAATGGCGGGGTGCTTTCTCTTTTTGTTGACGGGACTTTGGATGCTTCTGCGAGCGGAACAATTGTAGCTAATAATGATTTAAATAAATGGCTTATCGGTTCATATTCTATAAATTCAGCGGCTTTTGAAGATTTTAATGGTTCGATTGATGAAGTAAAGCTTTTCAATCGGGCTTTGTCAAGCACTGATGTGCTTTTGGATTATAATCGCTTTTTGCAGTCAAAATATGCTTCGCGGGTCTTTGATCTTAATTCTTCTTTGACGAGCTTTTTGTCAATGAAAATTAATTCTGGTGTTGATTATAATTTTAATTCACAGATTTCTTCAGGAGAAGGGTTGTTTGACGGTAATATTTCGGGGCTGTGGCATTTTAATGATAAAAATTCTTCAGGGTATTTATTAAATACTGTTACGAATACCCGAACCGGAATTCTTTCCGGTGATGCGAATGTGAATGGAGTCGGTTTGTGGGATACTAATGCAGTTTCGTTTGGCGGTTCTTCGGGTTCTGTTTTGCTTTCAAGTGATGCTAATACTTTTCTTGGTGATGGGAATTTGAGTGTTTCTTTTTGGTTTAAACCTTTAAGTGATGGAAAATCTTGTACTTCGCCAAAAAATTGCACGACACTTATTCAAAGTACTGGTAGTGACTCTAACTGGGGAATAACTTTAGGGAACTTAAGCACTAGTGGAGGGATTTCATCAGCTGACTGGAGTTCAATTAATTGGACGCAGGATGGGAATTATAGGCAGGGTTTGCCTGATAATAATTGTTACAGCGGACAGAGTGATATAAACATGTGTGGGAATGTTCTTTTATATCACATGAATGAATCCTCAGGAAACATTTCTGATTATTCTGGGAACGCAAATACTGGTACCGCAACTGGGTTAACTTATGGTACTGCTGGAAAAATTGGTACTGCTTTGACTTTTGGGAGCAACAAATATATTTCGGTTCCAACAAATCCCTTGCTCAACATCAGGGATGCTCTTACTATATCTTTTTGGATTTATCTTACTAGTTCTCATTCCAATAATGGGGTTCTTATGAAGTGCTCTACTGCTGCAAATTGTTCGAATGATCAAGGAAGTTATACAGTAATATTAATTAGTTCGAACACTATTATGCTGAGGCTTAATGGGCAGGGGAATCTATATGATACCGCCGCGACAACTACTATTCCGCAAAACACCTGGACGCATGTTGCATTTACTTATAATAAAGTAAATCCAAAAGTGTATCTTAATGGAGTGCTTAATAATACGGGGAATTATACGGAACAAATTAATGACACAACAGGTACTCCGCTAAAGGTAGGTTATTATTATTCTACAAGTTATCCGTTTTATGGGAGCATGGATGAGCTTGCAATTTATAACCGCGCTCTTTCTGCGACGGAAATAGCAAG
Source organism: Candidatus Iainarchaeum sp. (assembly GCA_026397035.1). Lineage (GTDB taxonomy): Archaea > Iainarchaeota > Iainarchaeia > Iainarchaeales > JAAZKV01 > JAAZKV01. The sequence goes on along the minus strand of JAPLVQ010000035.1, from coordinate 12,933 downwards.
TATTTACAAGCGGGGTGTTGTTGATTTGAATCTTCAAATTCGTTCTTGCACGACTTCTGATTGTTCTGGAGTGAATTTTACTGGACCGGGGGGCCTAACAACAACTTATTATAATTATGCTAATAAGCCTATTTCTTTGTCTGACCCGAACCAATATATTCAGTACAAGGCTTTTTTCTCAACAACAGATACTAGTGCTGCAAAAGGAACTACCCCTGCTTTGCTTGATATTAATCTTGTCCGCTCTGACGGGACAATAACTACTGATACTTCAAAAGCTGATTTTGATTTAGGAACTGATGTTAATACAACTCACACTGCCGATGGTAATGTGATTCTACTTGCGGTTTCTTCAGTTTATCCTCTGACAGGAACTTTTACTTCAAAGATTTTTGACAAAGGGGCTGGAAGCACCCCTGACGGGAATGGATATCGTATATTTTTTTATAATAATACTTCTTCCGAGCAATATGTTTCAGCTCCTTATTCTCTTGGTAAGTGGAGTAATATTGTTGCAGTCCGTTCGGGAGGAAAAATTAATTTGTATCTTAACAGCCAGCTTTTGGGGAGTACCGAAGACGGGGGTAGCACTAATTTATCCTATCCTCTTGTGATTGGGGGTACTTCTTCAACAAACGGAGGTTATTTTAACGGGCTTATTGAAGAACTTGCTTTGTGGCGGAAAGGTTTGAGTGTAACAGAAGTCGCTTCGCTTTTTAGAAAAGGAGCCGTTAGTGTGGATGCTAATGTTTATTCTTGTTCTGATGCTAATTGTAATTCAATAACAGGATTTTTACAGTTGTCAAATTTAAGAAATAATTCTGGCCAGTCAATTTCAACTCTTGCTTCCGCGCGTTACTTTAAGTATTCTTTGGGGTTTAGTTATCTTTCAAGAGTATTTGATTCAAATTCGCTTGGTTCGTTTGCTTCTGCGGGTGTTCCTTTTGTTTCTGATGTGAATATAATTTATGCAAATTAGACTTTTTAAAAAGTCTTTTCAAGAGACTTTACTCTTCAAATTCAGATATTGTTGAATTAAAATATTTTCAAAAGCCTTGTGTTTTTCACTTGCAATAGGCTTTTCACTTTGTTGTAAACAATTTTAAACTCAATTAAAGTAAGTATTGTGTGGTTATTTGTTTTTGAAAGGTTTGTATTCATTTAAGAAAAGCGGTGCCGTTGCTAGTAAGAATGATTCTTGCGCTCAATCTACAGTTGAGACTCTTTTAGTTCTTGCGATTGGAATATTTATTTTGGTTTCGCTTGTCGCGATTGTTTATAATCAAATTGATAATGGCGTGGTTTTGCAGCAGCAAAAAATAGGGGCGAATACTATTCGTACTCTGGCAAAAGAAATTGATGATGCTTATTATTTGGGACCTGGGACTGTGAGAAATATTTCGCTTACTTTGCCGAGCTCGACGGATTTGAATAGGTCTTTTATCAGCGGGAGAGCGATTGTTCTTAATGTTGCAGGCAGTGATCTTTTAGCCGGTACAAGTGTTCGAGTTGTCGGAGCTTGGCCTAATACTAATGGGTCGCATGTTTTTTCTATTACAGTGTTTTCTGATTTTGTCGCGGTTTCAACCCAGTCTTTATCTTTTTCTCCTGCGTTTGTTTCAAAAACCATTTCACAGTCTTCTTCTTTTGTTGCAGTAGTCGTTCTTTCAAACAGTACTTCTTCTACTGCGAGTTATAATATTGCGCTTGATTTTCCATCAAGCGGGTCAGAAACGCTTGTCTCAATTATTGGGGGAAGTTCTATTAGTGTTCTTTCTAATAATAATTCTAATTTGACTTTTTCACTTTCATGTGCTGCAAATTCTTTTGGTTATTATGATGGGAATGTTGTTTTGTCTCCTATTTCGGGTAAGGACGCTAATTTATTGATTCCAATTAGACTTGTCTGTTCAGAGGCACAGCCAAAACTTAGTTTGTTTCCGGCTGTAAAACCTATTAGTGTGTCAGCGTCAGCAAGAACAGCAGATTCTGTGCTTGCTTGTAATAATACTGCTTCTGTTTTTAGTCACTCAAGTATTCTTGTTAGCGGAGAAGTTGCAAAATATGTTTATGCGTCGTTTTCAAGTGATATTAATGCGAATTCCTGTATTACTATTCCTTTGACAATTAGTTCCCCTTCACAGGCAGGACTGTATAACGGAATAATAAAGATTTATTCAAGCGGTTATTCTGCCTCGTCTGATGTTAATCTTTCGGTTTCTTAAAAATAACAATATAAATTTTTAAAAGCTTTATAATTATGGTTTTTGTTCGAAAGATATAAACCTGTTCAGCATATTCAAAGTGAGTGGATTAGTCAAAATAAGTAGTTTAATCGAAGTGTGTAAGTTAATCGAATTGGGTAGATTAGTCAAAGGGGCAGGTTAATCAAAGTGGGTGAGTTAATCGAAGCGAGTAGATTAGTCAAAGAGGTAGTTTAATTGAAGCGAGTGGGGTAATTTGCTTATTTTGCTATTACAAAGTATGCATTTGAATCAAAACCAGGGTATGTAGTTCTTATTTTTGCGTTCCATCTTGCGGGGAATACATCAGCACTCGAATAAAATGTTTTCATTTTGTAGTCAATCTTTTGGGTAATTGTTGGCTGTATTCTTACTGAGGAATTAACTCCTTCAACAGAGCCAAAAGAGAGCGTGATATTTCCATCATCATAAAATAAAACAAGGGTGGATGCTAAAGAGGGATTTACTTGCGTAGTTGTATTGAAGTAGTTTGAATCATCATAATAATTAATTTGTAGTGTTGTTGTTCCTGATTCGGGTCCAGCACTCCACTCAATTCTGTTCAGGTCGTTTTGAACAAAAAGATTAAGATCAATTTTGCTTAGGGTGGCAGAGGCGGTTGGGTGAATAGTTATTTTTGGACTTGAGTAATCATAATCAAATTCTGCTTCTTTTCCAAAAATTGCTTCAGCGTTTCCGTCAGTGATATTTGAAAAATCAATTGTGGTGGACCCAAAAAGAAGCGGGAGAAGGTTTTGGTCTATCGCGTTTTTCAGGCTTTGCAGTGCCTGGTTTAAATCAGAAGGGTGATTTATCTGTCCTGTAATTGTAATATCTGATATTGCTCCGCCGTTTATGTCAAAATTGTGTTTTAATATTCTCCCTATTGAAAAGGAAATATTGTCGTTTAGCATTGCTGTGCTTAATGGTTTTGCGGCGAGTATTATTGTGCGTTCGTTTGTTTCATTAAATGAAAGGCTTGTTTGGACAAAGAATACTAAAGTGGAGGCGAATAGTATCACGGATATTGTGAACAGGAATCCTTTTTGTTTTTGGGTTATTTTATTCATTTAATCCACCCTTCTACTTTTGCGAGATAAATTCCCGTTGTTGAGTCATTACGTACTCCTATTATTTTGTACGCGACCATTGATGAGCCTGTTTTTGCGTTGCACCCGTTTTTTATCGTATCCAGAACTTTTGCACCCGAATCAAGGTTGGTTATTGTTACTATAAAACAGTATCCTTCTGGGGAGTAATTAATAGCGGAGGATAATCCCTCTACTGAGTCCTGATTTATTGCGTTTTCAAATAGAAGTGTTTTTTCAAGGGTAGTTGCTTCATCGTTTACTGTATTAAGAAGGTCTATTGTATTCCATGCTGTAAAGGAGTGTTGGGATAAGTAATAGAATGCAAGCAGAACTAGGAATAAGGATAGTGCCGCTGCAAGAAAGGAATCAACTGTTATTACAAATCCTTTGTTTTTCATATTATTCATTCCATTAATTTTGATAATATCAAATCATTTTGAAAATATTACTTCAAGAGTGCTGGCTTCTTCAAGGAAAATAACTGGGCGTTTGTAAGAATATTTTTGCATTAGTTCAGAAGCGAGTGCGCCCCCTTCCATAGCCCTGTCATTGTAATTTATAGTATTCCCTGAAGAATCTGTCAACCTAAAATAAAAATCATATACTCCTGCTCCAAGCTTTTCTTTTGCCAGAGGGTATTCTGAAGAATTGTTCAAAAGAGTGGATAGTCTGGAGATTTTTTCAGCGTCAAGCAGGTTTATTGAATGAGCAAGACCGAATGAATTAATCTCACTAAATGAAAGATTTTCCCAATAAGAGGGTTCTCCGGGGGAATAGATTAAGGAGTGCAGTACGGTGTGGGCCGTTTCATCAGCAAGTTTTTTCTCATTAAAAGTATTAGTTTGTTTTGTGACTGAATCACTCGCGTTAAGAAATAGCGCAATAACGAATACGAAAACCCCCATTGCTATTATGAGGTCGAGAGAAAAAAATTGTCCTTTTTTGTTTGTCATAATAACTCCTTCAGTTACGAATATCCTACAGTGACATTTCCATCAATTTTTCTAAAAAATATGAATCCATTCAGGTCTGTTACATTGTAAGTTACGTTTCTTGTGGCTATTCTTGTCGTCATTGACATTGAGAGGGGGTAGAATACTCTTACTCCTCCCCCGGCGACAATTACATTAACATCAAGTCCTTTGATTACAATAGGGTCGGTTAGCACTGCGTTTCCATCGGAAAAATATACGCTGTTAATATTTCTTGCGATTCTGTTGGCAAGGAGTTGTGCTGACCATTTTTCTGAGGAGATTTGATTTTCGTTTTGCCTGTCTTGGTATAATGCGACGCTGAAAACGAAGACTATTGCTATCAAAACCACTACTATAATGAATTCTACAGTTATTTGTCCTTTTGTATTCATAATTTCCATTATTAATAAAACTCGCAGGTATAAAAGATTGATTGCGCGTCTTTTGAGCAAGTCGGGCTTGAATAGTGAAGAAGTTTTTTCAAAAAGTTCTTTTTGAGATTATCTAACAGGTGCCTGTTATTCCTGCGGCTCCTTGTTGTGTTCTTCCTGCAATGTAAGCGTTGTTATAATCAATTATAATATTGTCTTTTACGTAGGAATATTTTGTTCCTGATGGGCAGGAGCTTGTTGCTGTCGCGATTCTTCTTGTAACCGTGCCTGCCGGAGCCACCGAATTTTGTGTTTGTGTGTTTTGATCCGAAGCGGTTGAAGTGAGTTTGATATCAGTAAAGTTTAGTGTTTCGCCTGTATTATTCTTTAATACTATTGTGATGACTCCGTCAGTGCTCCTTCCCCAGTCAACTACCGCCCATGGTTCTGCGGTTCTCCAAGTGGCTTTTGACGCTGTTTCGCTTACTGTCCCGAATTGACCTGTCATTCCAAAAACTAGTGTGGCTACTATGAGCCCGATTACTATCACAATCGCAATTATTACAATATATTCTATTGTTCCTTGTCCCTTTTTTTCATTAAACACAATAATCAACTCTTCAATAAATATACTCAACCACTAAAGCACACTCAAATCAAATTTCATTAGATATTAGTTTTCCATTCATCATGCTGATTTTTGCAATATACCAATTATTCTTTCCAGCTATTTAAACCTTTCCTATGAAATTAATGAAACCGGTTTTTTGTGTGTTATCTTTTTTTTTTCTTTCTTAAACAAAACCATGTATTACTCCGCCGATTATTTGAACAAAGATAGTTAGTAAGACTAATCCTGTTATTGCCATTAGGGGGGCGTATTTTAGCCCGTCTCTTATTTTTCCTCCGCTCAAAATCCCAATAAATATACTCGCTAATAACGAGTTTGTTATTATCAGAAAGTATCCAATTGTTTGCATAAATTCAGGAGTTATTGATATTGAACTCATGGCTAATCCTGTTTGTGCAGCCATTGTGGTAGAACCTGATCCGCCGAGGTCCTGTGTTTTTGTTTGTATTCCGCCAAGGATTGTAAGAAATTGAATGCTTACTGCGATTAGCATTGGGGAAGCTATTACTACTACAAATAGAATGAAAAGCGTGTACATTTTTGTGGATGTTACGAGTTCGTTTTTGAGTCGGTTTGTTTGTTTAATATCTGATGCGGTGGTTTCAATTAATTGTGCGAGGTGTCCTCCGGAATGTAATGCCTGTGCGAAGAATTTTGTTGTATCTGAGAGAACTTTTGAATCAATCCGGCTTCCGATTATTTTCAGGGCTTCTGAGAAGGATTCTATTCCAAGGCTTTTTTGTGTCGCGATTTTTATTTCTTCGCTTAACGGACCAAATTCAGGTGAGATTGTTACCAAAAAAAAAAAAAAAATCGGGAAGTATATTTTCAACCATTTTTTTTCTTCCGTCAATTACATAGAATAAGTGAATGTAAAAAATTACGCTTGTTGTTACTGCTCCGATTAAACCCAAAATTATTGCAAAAAGCAGTCTTGAGAAGAAATCCAGGTACAAAAAATCGATACTAAATAAAAGCGCAAATGCAGGCAATGCTCCAAACGGGATTAAGAACATTATTGCAAATATTAGTATTGTGACGAGTACTCTTATTCCAATCCATTGGCGTACATCATCTTTTGATCCTGCATAAACGAGAGCGGGGCGCACATTTTTTTCTATAATGCTTTTTGGGACGAATGCCGCAAACATTGCTGCTATTTGGGAAAACATTTTTTTCACTTTTCCTTAATTATTGTTTTTAA